>JBOIBC010000164.1:0-4062 GCA_050739295.1 Gammaproteobacteria bacterium | reverse complement strand
CGGGGTGGAGCAGTCTGGCAGCTCGTCGGGCTCATAACCCGAAGGTCGCAGGTTCAAATCCTGCCCCCGCTACCATTGATATTGGATTTGGGCCCCGCGCAGGGGCTTTTTAGTGTCAGTCAACGGTCCGAACCGCACTGAGACCCCGGTTTTTCGGGTTTGTCATCTTAAGAACCCTGCGGTTTTGCGGGGTAATGGAATGGGCCTTCGGCCCATTTTTTATTTGTGATGCACAGGCGCCATGCGTGAGACGCTGCTGAAGATACTGGAGCCGGCCATCGAGGGCCTGGGCTACACATTGGTGGAACTGGAGTTCCAGGGTGGTGTGCTACGGCTTTACATAGACCAGCCGGATGGCGTGACGGTGGACGACTGCGAGAAGGTCAGCCGTCAGGTGAGTATGGTGTTGGATGTCGAGGATCCGATTCCAGGCGCTTATACGCTGGAAGTGTCCTCACCGGGCCTGGACCGGCCGCTGCGCAAGCTGACTGATTTTGGGCAGCGCACAGGTCAGCGCGCCCGGATCGAACTGACGCTGCCGTTTGATGGACGGCGGCGCTTCTCCGGCACGCTGCGGGGGCTGGACAAGGATGAGGTATTGATTGAAGTGGACGGCACGGTATTCCGTCTGCCGTTCGAGCAGATTGGCAAGGCACGGTTGATTCCGGATTTATGAATTGATACGCATTGGAAGTGAAAGCCATGAACAAAGAGATATTGCTGGTTGTGGACGCCGTCTCGAACGAGAAGGGCGTGGACAAGAACGTGATCTTCGAGGCGCTGGAAGCGGCGCTGGCATCGGCCACACGCAAGAAACACGGTGGCGAGATTGACGCGCGCGTCTCCATTGATCGCAACACCGGCGACTACGAAACTTTCCGCCGCTGGGCGGTCAAGGCCGACGACGAAGTGCTGGAATCGCCGGACCGCGAACTGCGCCTCATGGATGGGCTGGATATCAAGCCTGATATCACCGTGGGTGAGTACATCGAAGAGCCCATGGAATCCGTGGTCTTCGGCCGCATCGCCGCGCAGACCGCCAAACAGGTGATCGTGCAGAAAGTACGCGAGGCGGAGCGCGCGCAGGTGGTGGAAGCCTACAAGGATCGCGTGGGCGAGCTGGTCACCGGCGTGGTGAAGCGCGTGGAACGCGGTAACGTGTACATAGATCTCGGCAACAATGCCGAAGCTTTCATCGCTCGTGAAGACATGATCCCGCGTGAAGCGATTCGTACCAACGACCGCATCCGGGGGTACCTGCGGGAGGTGCGCGCCGAACTGCGTGGACCGCAGTTGTTCGTGACGCGTACCGCACCGCAGTTCCTCATCGAATTGTTCAAGCTCGAAGTGCCGGAAGTGGGCCAGGGACTCATCGAAATCAAAGGCGCGGCCCGCGATCCGGGTGCGCGTGCCAAGGTGGCGGTGAAGAGTAACGATTCGCGCATTGACCCGGTGGGTGCCTGCGTCGGCATGCGCGGTTCACGCGTGCAGGCGGTCTCCAATGAACTCTCCGGCGAGCGCGTGGACATCGTTCCCTGGGACGATAATCCGGCGCAGTTCGTCATCAACGCCATGTCGCCAGCGGAAGTCCAGGCCATCGTGATGGATGAGGAATCCCACAGCATGGATATCGCCGTATCCGAGGACAATCTGTCCAAGGCCATCGGCCGCGGCGGCCAGAACGTGCGTCTTGCCAGCCAGCTTTCCGGCTGGGAGCTGAACGTGATGACGCAGGAACAGGCCACGCAGAAGAGCGAGACCGAAGTCCAGGCGCTACAGAAACTGTTCATGGAACAACTGGACGTAGACGAAGACGTGGCTGTGATCCTGGTGCAGGAAGGTTTTTCCAGCATCGAGGAAATCGCCTATGTACCGGCTTCGGAGCTGCTTTCCGTGGAGGAATTCGACGAACAGATCGTCGAGGAACTGCGCGGCCGCGCCCGCGACGTGCTGCTGACCCAGGCCATCGCCAGCGAGGAGCAGGTGGGTGACACAGAGCCCGCGGAAGACCTGCTGAATTTGACCGGTATGGACAAGGCGGTGGCCTATCGGCTTGCGGGCCGCGGCATCGTCACCATGGAGGATCTGGCGGACCAGGCGGTGGACGACATCAAGGACGTAGAAGGATTGGACGAGGCCAAAGCCGGCGAACTCATCATGGCCGCGCGTGCGCCCTGGTTCGCATCTGAAGAGATGCAGCAGAAGTAACTTCGAGGAAGGTCGCCATGGCGGAAGTCACCGTAAGACAATTTGCCGAAGTGGTGGGGACACCAGTCGAACGCCTGCTCACGCAGATGGCGGAGGCGGGCATCGAGATTGTTGACCCGGACATCACCATCAGTGATGACCAAAAGTTGCAGTTGCTCACGCATCTGCGGCACAGCCATGGCGAGGGCGCCTCAGGCGAACCCCGCAAGATCACGCTCAAACGGCGCACTGTTTCCGAGATCAAACTCAGTGGTATCCAGGGACGCGCCAAGACCGTGAGCGTTGAAGTGCGCAAGAAGCGCACCTACGTGAAGCGCAGTGCGGTACTGGAAGAAGACGCCAAGCGGCGCGCCGAAGAAGACGCGATACAGCAGGCGGAACTGGAACGCAAACGCGCTGAAGAAGAACAGCTTTCGGCGAATCGTGCCCAGAAGCAGGCGGCCGAGGAAGCAGAACAACGTCGCAAACAGGAAGAAGAGGCGCGCCGCAAACACGCGGAAGACGCAACTGCGCGCGCGGACGCTGAACGCCGCCGTGCAGAAGCAGAAGCGCGCCGGCAGACGGAAGAAGAAGACCGGCGTATGCGTGCGGCCTTGCCGCGCGGCAAGCCCGCGCCTGGCACAGCCACAGACGACAAGCACACCAAGTACGGGCGTGCGGAACTGCACGTCGGTCAGGAACTTTCCAACCGGCGTAAACGCAAACCCGCCAGGGCAAAAGCGGCGGTCAATATCCAGGTCGAAAGCAAGCACGGTTTTGAAATGCCGGTCGCGCCACAGGTGCGCGAGGTGCCCATCCCGGAGACCATCACGGTGGGCGAGCTGGCGCAGCGCATGGCTGTGAAAGCCACTGAAGTCATCAAGGCGATGATGAAGATGGGCGCCATGGCGACCATCAATCAGGTTCTCGATCAGGAAACCGCCGCCATCGTAGTGGACGAAATGGGCCACAAGGCGAAATTGATCAAGGAAAATGCCCTGGAAGAACAGGTGATGCTGGTGGCCCAGGAGGGCGATGAGATCACGCGCCCGCCGGTGGTTACCATCGTGGGCCACGTGGACCACGGCAAGACTTCTTTGCTGGATTACATCCGCAGCACGCGCGTGGCGGCACGTGAAGCCGGTGGCATTACCCAGCATATCGGCGCCTATCGCGTCGAAACCAAGAAAGGCGTCATCACCTTCCTGGATACACCGGGCCATGCGGCTTTTACTGCGATGCGTGCGCGTGGCGCCAACGTGGCGGATATCGTGGTGCTGGTGGTGGCCGCCGATGACAGTGTCATGCCGCAGACGGTCGAGGCGATCCAGCATGCCCGTGCAGCCGAGACGCCGATTGTGGTGGCGGTCACCAAGATTGACAAACCCGAAGCCGATCTGGAAAAGGTGCGCAGCGATCTGTCGAAACACGAGATCATTTCCGAGGAGTGGGGCGGCGAGAACATCTTCGTGAATGTGTCCTCCAAGACGGGCGAAGGCGTGGACGCCCTGCTGGATTCCATTCTGGTGCAGGCCGAAGTGCTGGAATTGAAAGCCGTGGCCAGTGGCCCGGCCGCCGGCTTCGTGTTGGAATCGAGTCTGGAGAAGGGCCGCGGATCCGTGGCCACTGTGCTGGTGCAGCGCGGCCTGCTTAAGCCGGGCGACATACTGCTCACTGGACAGGAATATGGCCGTGTGCGCGCCATGTTCGACGAAGACGGCAAGCAATTGCAGGAAGCCGGTCCGGCGACACCGGCGCTGGTTTTGGGACTTTCGGGTACGCCGAATGCGGGTGACGACGCGGTAGTGGTGCCCGATGAGCGCAAGGCACGTGAAGTCGCGCTGTACCGTCAGGGCAAATTTCGTGACGTGAAAC
>JBOIBC010000163.1:0-4066 GCA_050739295.1 Gammaproteobacteria bacterium | reverse complement strand
GTTGGCACACGCGGACCCGCAGATACAGCCATCCCCGCGCCAGCCTTATCAAGCACAAAGCCCTCAGTCCCAGCCGTCGCAGTCTTCCCAAAGCCCAGGGTCACAGGATGTGTTCAGTTACAGCTACCTGCAGGTGAACCGCCTGTCGCAGCAGTCCGATTTCATCGAGGGCATGTTTGGCGGTAACGGACGTTCCGCTGGCAACGGCCTGAAATTTTCCTACGGTTTTGACGACGGTGTCTATCTGTTCGGTCAGTGGAACCGGCTAAATTTTGATTCGCTGTCTGGCGATCATGATCTTGCCGGCATCGGTATCGGCGCCCATCAGTCTTATAATCAATCCACTTCCTTTTATGTTGATCTTGCGTATTTACGTGATCAGTTGAGCGGGAGCCTCGGCGGAGCGAAGGACTATTACTGGCGCGTCAGTTATGGCTTGCAAAGTCATTTATCCAGTTTCGTGTTCCTGAACGCTGCCATCTTCACCGAGCGCAATACCGATTTCGGCCGTCGGCCCTTTGGTGAACGCCTGGGTCTGGGCTTCGGCGGTAGCGCCGCTGCCCTGGTCATCACCGGAGAACACTCTGCCGATGGCAATCGCGTCGAAGTCGCATTGAATTGGTATTACAAATAAACCGTGATACCTGCCAACTGTGTTGACTCTTCTGTAATCCCCGCATGAACCGTCGTTCTGATTTTTCCAGGCTGCTGGACAACGGTGTCTGGCAACGCTTCCGGCGCGCCTATGATGGCTTGCGGCGTGAGCTGCATCTGGATATCTGGTTTCCGCATATTCCCTTGGCATTGGCTACGGCCATCTTCGGTATTTTCCGGATTTCACCGGATATTCCGCGTGCCCTCGGGATGCCATTTTTCAGCGTTGCAGGGCGGGCACATACTGTGCTGGTGCATTCTGCGTTGCAGGGAGTGCCGGCCACCGTAGCCGGCATATTCCTGCTGGTGATGTCTGTAGGCCTGTCGCTGCGTTCAAAACTCGCCTGGGCAACCGTGATCCTGCTCCTGATTGCCGGCTTGGTCCTGACATTTGCGGACTATGCCGCTGTTTCCAGCGCGATGTTGACCTACAATGCGCTATTGCTGGCTGCCCTGCTGGCAGCATCTGCCAGCTTTTACCGCAGCAGCCTTACCACCGGTACTCTGTTTGCGCTCACCAGCATCCTGGCCGTGCTGGTATACGCTGTTTTTGGCAGCTATCAGCTGGGCGCGGATTTTGTGCCACCCATTACGGATTTCACCACCGCACTTTATTTTTCCATCGTCACCATGTCCACAGTGGGTTACGGCGACATCATTCCCGAAACCGCCGAGGCCAGATTGTTCGTGGTTTCGATTATCGTACTGGGTATCAGCGTATTCGCTGCATCACTGAGCGCGGTGCTGATGCCGGTCATAAACCGTCGGGTCACACGGCTGCTTAAGCCGGGGAAAGGCAGAATGGAACGTACGCAACATTACATCATCGTGGGCAAAACGGCTTTGGCGCGCAATACCTACAAAGAGCTGCATGAGCGCAAACAGCAGGTCACTTTTATCCGTGAACAGGCCGACGGCGATACCGGGCTGGACGTGGTGGTGGGTGATTCCAGCAATCTTGACGTGCTGCGTCAGGCTGGTGCGCACCAGGCGAAGGCAGTGTTAGCGCTGAGTGATGACGATTCCCGCAATGCTTTTGTGGTGCTGGCGATGCGCGAGTTGGCGGAGAGTATCAAGACCGTGGTGGCGGTCAACGACGCCCGCAATCTGGCCAGCGTCAAGCGCGTGCATCCCGATCTGATCATCTCACCGCAGATATTGGGCGGTGAATTGCTGGCCATGGCGCTGAGCGGTGAACCGATGAATACCGACAAACTCATCAATGAATTGCTGCATTTTAACCAGTAGCTGCGAATTCATCGGGTAAACTACCGCGCTATCCGATAGCCACGTATTCAGCATCATGAGTATCCGCACCCGTTTCGCCCCAAGTCCCACCGGCTATCTGCACATCGGCGGCGCCCGCACGGCGCTGTTCTGCTGGCTGTATGCGCGCCATCATCAGGGCACATTCATCCTGCGCATCGAAGACACGGACCGGGAGCGCTCGACGCCGGAGGCAGTGCAGGCCATCCTGGATGGCATGGTCTGGCTCGGTCTGCAACAGGACGAGGGACCGTTCTACCAGACCCGGCGTTTTGATCGCTATAGAGAAGTTGCCCAGCAATTACTTGCAGACGGGCATGCCTATCACTGCTATTGCACCAAAGAAGAACTGGCACAGATGCGCGCTGAACAACTGGCGCGCAAGGAAAAACCCCGTTACGACGGACGCTGCCGTCAGCGCACCGGGTCGCGCCCCGGCATACCGCCGGTGATTCGCTTCAAGAATCCACAGACCGGACAAACCGTGGTGGATGACCTCGTGCGAGGCCGCGTGGTGTTCGAGAACCGTGAGCTGGATGATCTCATCATCGCACGCTCAGACGGTACGCCTACCTACAATTTTACCGTGGTAGTGGACGACATGGACATGCGGATCACGCATGTGATTCGCGGCGACGACCATCTGAACAACACGCCCCGGCAAATAAATATCTTCAATGCCCTGGGCGCGAAATCGCCAGCGTACGCACACTTGCCCATGATCCTCGGGCCAGACGGCACCAAGCTGTCAAAACGCCATGGTGCCGTGAGTGTGATGCAGTACCGCGAGGAGGGTTATCTACCCGAAGCGGTCATCAATTATCTGGTGCGGCTGGGCTGGTCCCACGGCGATCAGGAAGTTTTCAGCCGTGAGGAAATGATCGCGTTCTTCGATATTGCGGATGTCAACCAATCCGCCTCCGCCATCAATCCGGATAAACTGTTGTGGCTCAACCAGCATTACATCAAGAATGGGGATCCGGAAAGGCTGGCCACTGAATTGGGCTGGCATCTGTTACGTATCGGTATTCATACGAGTGGCAAAACAAAACTCGCTGCGGTGGTGCGCGCCCAGTCCGAGCGCGCCAAAACGCTCAAAGAAATGGCCGAAGCCAGCCGCTTTTTCTTCGAGGAATTCAGCAACTATGATCCCAAGGCAGCAGACAAGCATCTGACACGTGAAACCCTCCCGGCGCTGCGGGATATGCATGCACGCTTGGCGGCGCTCACGAATTGGTCGGCTGCTGCTATCCATGCCGCACTGGAAGCCAGTGTTGCGGCATTGGACCTCAAGCTTGGCAAAGTCGCTCAGCCGCTGCGGGTTGCGGTGTCCGGCGGCGGCGTGTCGCCGCCCATCGATGTGACGGTGGAAATACTCGGCCGCGAACTCACGCTGGCGCGCCTGGATCGGGCGATTGCCTGGATTAACGCGCGCAACGCCTGATTTTCCCACATTTTTTGTTGACAGCATTGGCAGCAGGCCCGAAAATACGCGCCCCGCGTGGGGCCATAGCTCAGCTGGGAGAGCGCCTGCATGGCATGCAGGAGGTCGCCGGTTCGATCCCGGCTGGCTCCACCAGAGTTTGGAATTGTTGGTGGCAGAGTGCCATCCGTGGCGGGCAGTCCGGCTTGGACATCCATGTCCAAGCGCGTGGCAGGATCGGACAGCCACTGGCTGTCCGATTAAGGCACTTGCCTCGCCCCGGCTGGCTCCACCAAATCCCATTCCAACAAACTCTCAAGAAATTCTGGAAACCACTTGCAGTCAAAGCGGGGCGGGTTTCGCGTAGAATTTCGTGGAGTTTCCTGTCGGTAAGGAAGACACAATCCGCGAGTGCGACAGGAGGGTCCGTCATGGCATACAAGAAGCAATCTGATCGGAAAACACGCACTTTGGATATTGAGGCGATCCGCCGCCATATCCGCGCTATTCCGGATTTTCCGAAACCGGGTGTAGTATTCAGGGACATCACACCGTTGCTTGCTGATGCGGAAGGTTTCCGTTGGGCCACTGAACAACTGGCCACACGCATCAATTATCACCAACCCGATGCTATCGTCGCCATTGAAGCACGCGGATTCATTTTTGGTTCGGCGCTAGCACTCACGCTGGGTTTGCCGCTGCAACTGGTACGCAAACCAGGCA
>JBOIBC010000162.1:0-4104 GCA_050739295.1 Gammaproteobacteria bacterium | reverse complement strand
GGGCATTTTCGCGCGTCACGGCAAACTGGTGGACGAGATGCTGAGCATATCCAGCGAGGAAGCGGTACAGACCATGCGTAATCTGGCGCGGCAGTACGGCCTGTTCTGCGGCCCCAGCTCCGGTGCACACCTGCTGGCCGCGAAGCGTGTACGCGAGAAATACCCTGAATTGAAAACCGTGGTCACACTGTTCTGTGACGAGGGCGAGAAATACCTGAATGAATACTTCATGGACAGCAAGCCGGCGCCGGTGGATGCCAGTCACTTCACTTAACAGCTTATGGAAAAGGCCTTCCATGGCCTTTTCCAACTCGAAAACCGAAAATGTGATTTCCGGTTTTCTCCATTTTTCAATCAGTTAGACTGATTGAAAAATGCGGGTACATCCCTGTATCCGGTTAGCGGGCCGTTTTTCAACAACCCGCTAACAGCAGCCTGCCTCCACAGAGGCTGAATAGCCGTATAACATACATAGGCCAAAGACAATGAAAGCCCTCAAGAAATCCCTGTTTGCCGTTACGCTGATGCTGCTGGCGGGCGTGATAGTCACCGGTCTGCGCTGGATGGGCGGGCTGAATGCCGTGCCGCTGGCATTGGCGGCAGACATGCCGTCGCTGGCTGGCAAACAGGCCGCGCCGGCATTTCCCGCCGGGCTCGACTGGATCAACACCGGCGGCAAACCGGTGACGATCAAGGAACTGCGCGGCAAGGTGGTGCTGCTGGATTTCTGGACCTACGGCTGCATCAATTGTTTCCACATCATTCCCGATCTGGAAAAACTACAGAAGAATTACGGTAGCAAGTTGGTCATCATCGGGGTGCATTCCGCCAAGTTCGCCACCGAGCGCAAGACCGCCCACATCGAAGCCGTGGTGTTGCGTTACGGAATCGATCATCCGGTCGTGAACGACAAAGACATGCAGATCTGGAATGCATACGGCGCAGAAGGCTGGCCGACGCTGACGGTGATTGATCCTGCCGGCAATGTCATCGGCCAGGTATCCGGTGAAGGTCATTATGACTTGCTGAACAAAGTCATTGGCACTCTGATCAATGAATTTGCAGCCAAGGGCGAGATCAATGACAAGCCTTTGTGGTTCAGCGGAATTCATCTCGAAATGCCCAACACCACCTTGCTGTTCCCCGGCAAGGTGCTGGCGGACCCAGCGCACGACCGGCTGTTCATCGCCGACTCCAATCACAACCGCATCGTGGTGACGACACTCACGGGCAAGGTGCTGGCCGTGATCGGCAAGGGCACGACTGGATTGAAAGACGGCGCGTATTCATTCGCGGAATTCCATTATCCGCAGGGCATGAGCGTGGCCGATGCGAATACCTTGTATGTGGCGGATACAGACAACAACGCGATTCGCAAGATTGATCTTGCGAAGCACACCGTGACTACGGTCGCGGGTGACGGCAAGCAGACCTACATGACCGATCCTGCACTGCCTGCGCGGGGCGCGGAATTGAATACGCCTTGGGCGGTGCTGTGGCATGACGGCGTGTTGTACATCGCCATGGCCGGCCAGCACCAGTTGTGGACGTACGATCCTATGGCGCAAACCATCCGCCTGTACGCGGGCAGCGGCGCTGAAGGCATCGGCGACGGTTCCTTGAGTGAGGCGAGCTTTGCCCAGTCCAGCGGACTTACCACCGACGGTCGGGTCATGTATGTGGCCGATCCGGAAGCGAGCGCCGTGCGGTCGGTCGGCTTTGGTGCCGGCGCGCAGGTATACACACTGGTTGGCACAGGCCTGTTCGACTTCGGCGACGTGGACGGCGTGGGCGATCACGTGCGTCTGCAGCATGATCTCGGCATCGCCTGGCACGACGGAAAACTTTATATAGCGGACACCTACAACAGCAAGATCAAGCTGCTGGACCCGAAGACCCGGCGCGTGACCACGTTCGCCGGCGGCGGCGACCAGTTCGACGAACCGGGCGGTCTGAGCGCCGCGGGCGACGATTTATATGTGGCCGACACCGACCACAATCGCATAGCTGTGGTGGACCTCAAGACCGGCAAAATCAGCACCCTGAAACTCACTGATCCGGCCCAGCTGCTGACGCGGCCATAGGCAATCAGCAGGGTGCCGCACCGGCCGTGCAGGCCCGGCGGCTTTTGACTACACTGGAGCCATGTCCAGTACCCGCCCCCTTACCAAGAGCACCGACCACAAACTGTCGTTGCTGCAAGTGCTTGCCTGGCTGGAAGCCGACGGCATGCTCACCACTGAGCGGGTCGCCCTGCTGCGCGGACTTGCGCAACGCGGCGCCTACGACGATCAACACCCACTTTCCGTAATTGGCAAACGCGGCTGGCAGGATGCGCGCCCGCCAAATGCGCCGCTCACCATTGAGAGCCTGACCGTGTGGCTGGCTCAGAAAGTGAAGCTGCCATATTTCCGGATTGATCCGCTGAAACTCGACATGCGCCGCATCACCGGCGTGATCTCCCAGGGTTACGCCTCACGCTTCAAGGTACTGCCGGTGGAAGTCACGGGCGATGAAATCGTGGTGGCCACGGCCGAACCGTACGATCGGGAATGGGAACGCGAAATCAACCAGATCCAGAAGAAGAAGATCAAACGGGTGATATCCAACCCGGAGGATATCAACCGTTATCTGGTGGAGTTCTATTCGATTTCACGTTCGGTGATCGGCGCCGAGAGCCAGAATCTCGGTAACGCTGCCACCGGCATCCAGAATTTCGAACAACTCATAGAATTGAGCCGCGCCGGCAAACTCGATGTCAATGACCAGCACGTGGTCAGCATCGTGGACTGGCTGCTGCAGTACGCGTTCGAGCAGCGTGCCAGCGACATCCATATTGAGCCGCGCCGGGAAGCCGGGCTGATTCGTTTCCGCATAGACGGCGTGCTGCACCAGGTGTATCAATTCCCGGTCGCGGTGCTGGCGCCGGTTACCAGCCGTATCAAGATCCTGGCGCGCATGGACATCTCCGAGAAACGCCGCCCGCAGGACGGACGCATCAAGACACGCAATCCGGACGGCCAGGAAGTCGAGCTGCGCATCTCCAGCATGCCGACCGCGTTTGGCGAAAAACTCGTGATGCGCATCTTCGATCCGACGGTGCTGCTGCGCACCTATCGCGAGCTTGGCATTTCGGAACCGGATGAAAAATTCTGGCAAGCGATGATTGACAATCCCCATGGCATCATCCTTGTCACCGGTCCCACCGGTTCCGGCAAGACCACCACGCTGTACACCACCCTCAAGCAGCTCGCCAAACCGGATGTGAACGTGTGCACGGTGGAAGACCCCATCGAAATGGTGGATCCGGCCCTCAACCAGATGCAGGTACAGACCAATATTGATCTCACCTTCGCCAACGGCGTACGCACGTTACTGCGCCAGGATCCGGACATCATTATGATCGGCGAGATCCGCGATGCGGAAACCGCCGAGATGGCCGTGCAAGCCTCGCTTACTGGGCATCTGGTGCTATCCACGTTGCACACCAACGATGCACCCACATCCATCAGTCGTCTGCTGGATCTTGGCGTGCCACCGTTCCTCCTGCAGTCCACGCTGCTGGCGGTGATTGCACAGCGGCTAGTGCGTACCCTGTGTCCGCATTGCAAGCAGGAAGGGGAGCTGAGCGATGAAGAATGGGAAAACCTGGTTGCGCCCTGGAAAGCGCCGAATCCAGGGCGGATGTACAAGGCCGCAGGCTGCATGGAATGCCGCAATACAGGTTACAAGGGACGTATCGGTCTGTACGAGATGCTGAGTTTTTCTCCGGCGATCAAGAGACTGATCACCACGGATTTTGACATGGATGGGTTGCGTCAAGAGGCGATCCGCAGTGGCATGAAACCCTTGCGCCTGCGCGGTGCGCAAAAAGTCGCGGAAGGCGTGACCACGATCGAGGAAGTGTTGCGCGTGGTGCCGGCGCCCACCACGTATTATTGATATAGCCCAACGATGATGGCCTGACGCGAATTAAAGCAAAGAGTCTGACCCTGACCTATCCCCACAAAATCATACCTCAAGCACAGACTTGAGGTAATCTTCGACAAGCTGGCCGGCGTTCTCAAAGCAATCTCTTGGTAATTGTTCCTTGAGGTGTTGAAT
>JBOIBC010000161.1:0-4115 GCA_050739295.1 Gammaproteobacteria bacterium | reverse complement strand
AGCGGGAGACGCGCGAGCATCCTCTGGAAGCCTCAGCCGATGGGTTTCATGAATACGACGGTAACTGGCCGGACGTGAGTCTGACGGCTCTCGTCAAGGAACAATTGGAGAATATACAGACTCTGAAAGACGTGGCGAGCATTGATTACAGCGAACTGGGCTATGAGGACCAGCTCAGTTACGACCTGTTCAAATACCGCTATCAGATCCAAATCCAGGGTTATAACCTCAAGGATTACTTGATGCCGCTGAATCAATTGGGCGGCATCCAGACCCTGCAAACGCTCACGCACACGCTTCGTTTCGAGAATGTGCAGGACTACGAAAACTATATAAAACGTCTAAACACGATCAACGTGTTTATTGAGCAGACCATCGAAATCATGAAGCAGGGCGTGAAGGAGGGCATGACGGAGCCGCAGGTGGTGATGCAGCGCATCCCGCACCAGATTGCCGCCAACGTCGTTACCAGCCCGGAACAAAGCGCGTTCTATGCACCTTTCAAGAAAATGCCGAGCATCATTCCGGCAGCGGAGCAGGCCGCTTTGCGTGCCGATGCCAAAGCAGCGATTGCGAATGTATTGGTGCCTGCCTATCGCAAATTCCGGGATTACTACGACAAGGATTATTTACCACATTGCCGCAAGAGCATCGCCGCCGAAGACCTGCCCAACGGCAGAGCGTATTACGCCTATCAGGTGCAGCAATACACCACCACCGACATGACGCCGGAGCAAATTCACCAACTGGGCCTGAAGAAGGTGGCGCAGATCCACGCGGAGATGGAGAAGGTGTTCAAGCAGGTGGGTTTCAAGGGCAGTTACCAGGATTTCCTGCACTACCTGCGCACTAATCCACGTTTCTACTACAAGAACCCGCAAGACCTGCTGGAAGCCTACCGCGCCGCCGCCAAGAACGTGGATCCGCATCTGATGCAGTATTTCCCGGTATGGATCTTGCCGCGCGTGACCTACGGGGTACGGCCCATTCCGGCAGCGCTGGCGCCAGACACCTATCCGGCGTATTCCGTGCCGCCCGCGGGCGACGGCAGCGTGGCGGGGTACATGGCAGTGAATCTGTACAAACCGGAGACGCGGCCGAAATATGAAATTCAGGTGCTGACCTGTCACGAAGGCCGGCCAGGCCATCAGTTGCAGATTCCCATCGCCATGGAATTGAAAAACCTGCCGGATTTCCGTCGCTTCGATTACTACAGTTCTTATGGCGAGGGCTGGGCGTTGTACACCGAGACCCTGTGCAATGAAATGGGTCTCTACGACAATCCCTATTCAAAGTTCGGCTATCTCGATTACCAGATGTGGCGCGCGGTACGGCTGGTGGTGGACACGGGCATTCATTCCGAAGGCTGGACACGTGCACGAGCCGTCAAGTATTTCGAGGACAACACTGCCTTGAGCGTGCAGAACATCAACACCGAGGTGGACCGTTATATCGCCTGGCCCGGACAGGCGTTGTCCTACATGATCGGCGAGATTGAAATCCAGAATTTGCGCAAAAAGGCCGAACAGACTCTGGGACCGAAGTTCGACATCAAGGCATTCCACGCCGCAGTGCTGGAACACGGCAACATGCCGCTGACCGTTCTCAAGCAAGTCGTGGACAAGTGGATTGAGGATACCCAATCTGGCAAGCCTGAACCCGTGCATTCCTGAAGCTGCTGCTGCGCCGCCCCGCGGCCCGCGTGGTGCGAGCCGCGGGAATCCGGTATCATTTTGCCTCCCAAAATGAACCGCAAGGGTCATTTTTGGAAAGTCCCGGACAGGTTTATCCAAGCGACGGATTTCCCGCCGCCTTCTGATTTTTACACCATACACAGCGGCGGAAATGGGCAAGCGCACTCCTTTATACGACATGCACGTGGCCGCTGGCGCCCGGATCGTTGATTTCGGCGGCTGGGACATGCCGGTGAATTACGGCTCGCAGATCGAAGAGCATCACGCGGTGCGCCGCGACGCGGGCATGTTCGACGTCTCGCACATGACGGTGGTGGATATGGAAGGTGCGAAGGTGCGCGAGTTCCTGCGCAAATTGCTGGCCAACGATGTAGCCAAGCTGCGTGAACCCGGCAAGGCGCTTTATAGCTGCATGCTCAACGAGCAGGCTGGGATCATTGACGACCTGATTGTTTATTACATGCGCGACGACTGGTTCCGCATGGTGGTGAATGCCGCCACCCACGACAAAGATCTGGCGTGGATCGCGAAACAGGCGCAGAACTTCGGCGTGAAATTGACAGAGCGCGATTTCGCCATGATCGCGGTGCAGGGACCGAATGCGCGCGAGAAAGTCGCGAGTCTGTTGCCTGCGAATTTGCGCGAGAAAGCTTTGGCGCTGAAACCCTTCACTGCGATATTCGGCGAAGGATTATTCGTGGCGCGCACCGGGTACACCGGCGAGGATGGATTCGAGATCATGCTGCCGCCGGACAAAGCTGCGGAATTCTGGCAGGCGCTGGCCAAAAAAGGCGTCAAGCCCTGCGGCCTTGGCGCGCGCGACACGCTGCGCCTCGAAGCTGCCATGAATCTCTACGGATCCGATATGGATGAAACTACCACGCCGTTAGAGTCGGGTCTGGGTTGGACGCTAGCCTGGGAGCCCACGGACCGGGATTTCATCGGCCGCAAAGCATTGGAAGCACAGCGGGACGCTGGACCGAAACGCAAATTCGTGGGCTTGCTGCTGGAAGACAAAGGTATTCTGCGCGGCCACCAGAAGGTAATTGCTGACGGTGCCGGCGAAGGCGAAATCACCAGTGGCACGTTTTCGCCGACGCTGGAACGTTCCATCGCGCTGGCGCGCGTGCCGGTGGCTACCGGCGACACGGTGCAGGTGGATATCCGCGGCAAACTCTGCAAGGCGCGGGTGGTGAAGCCACCGTTTGTGCGCAACGGGAAGATTTTGATCAGCTAATTATTTTCATCCCTCACACCTCCCTCTCCCGCAAGGGCCGAGGGATTAGAGTATTGAAGACATTCTGGAGAACAACATGAGCAAGATTCCGGCCGACCTTAAATACACCAAGAGCCATGAATGGATAAAAACCGGCAGCGATGGCGTCGTGACCATCGGCATCACCGACCATGCCCAGGAAGCGCTGGGCGATATTGTGTTCGTGGAAGTGCCGCAGAAAGGCCGCAAGTTCAAGGCTGGCGAAACCTGTGCCGTGGTGGAGTCTGTGAAGGCCGCGTCCGATATTTACAGTCCGGTGGCCGGCGAAGTGGTGGAAGGCAACGGCACACTCGCAGACAAGCCGGAGCAGATCAACCAGGATGCCTATGGCGCGTGGATCATGCGCATCAAACCGGCGAATGCCGCGGACCTGAATGCGCTGCTGGACGCCAAGGCTTACGAGAAAGTGGTGGCGGATGAAAGCCATTGAAAACCCGAAGTATGTCCTCACATTACCTCCCACGGTTTTCTGAATCATGAACGCGGTGACCGGACTACCCATGACCACCTCGAACACGCTCACCGAGCTGGAACAGCACGGCGGCTTCATCGGCCGGCATATCGGCCCAGACGATGACGCACAGCAGGCAATGCTTGCAGAGCTGGGCTTTGCCACCCGCGCGGCGCTTATCGATGCGGTAGTACCCGCGAGCATCCGCCGCAAGGACGGCTTGCCGCTGGGGCCGTTTGCCCAATCAAAATCGGAACGCGAAGCGCTGGCGGTATTGCATGGTCTCGCCAGCAAGAATCAGGTATTCAAATCGTTCATCGGCCAGGGGTATTACGGCACGCATACGCCTGGCGTGATCTTGCGCAACGTGTTCGAGAACCCCGCCTGGTACACCGCGTACACACCGTATCAGCCAGAGATTTCCCAGGGACGCCTCGAAGCGCTGCTGAATTTCCAGCAGATGGTCACCGACCTGACGGGTCTCGACATCGCCAACGCTTCGCTGCTGGATGAAGCTACCGCCGCTGCCGAAGCCATGACGCTGGTGCAGCGCATGAGCAAATCCTCATCACAAGTATTCTATGTGGCGGATAACGTATTTCCACAGACCATTGAAGTGGTGCAGACCCGTGCCAAGCCATTGGACATCACGGTGCGGGTGGGAAGAGCCAGCGAAGCGGCCAACGTAGATTGC
>JBOIBC010000160.1:0-4123 GCA_050739295.1 Gammaproteobacteria bacterium | reverse complement strand
GGAGGCGGCGGAGCGGCTGTGGGCATAGGTTTGTGCGGGGCGTGGGCACAGGCGGCAAGCAGGCCTGCCAAGCACAAGGCGGCTAAACAGCGGGTCGCGCTATAATCGTTCATCGGCAATCTCCACGACTCGCCTGACAGTCCCCGCATTTTTCAGGCCCCTCCCGCATCAGCGGCAGGCCCTCAAAGTGGCAGAGGTGCCGGGCAACTTTTTAGTAGCATCATAACTTTAGCAGCATTTTGTGCAAAAGTGCATGAGGATTGAACCGGCGCCCCTTGAAAAACGGGGCTTCCCCACCCTAATCCGGATAGAGCCATGGCCCTGTTGAGCATTCTGCATTACCCCGACCCCCGCCTGCGCATCCGTGCCAGGCCGGTGCCGGCCGTAGGTGCCGATACCCGGCAGCTCGTGGCCGACCTGCTGGAGACCATGTATGCCGCGCCGGGCATCGGTCTGGCCGCCACCCAGGTGGGCGTGGACCAGCGGGTGATGGTGGTGGATGTGTCGGAAAAAGGCGACCAGCCGCAGGCGTATATCAATCCCGAAATCCTGTCCCGGGACGGCACCGAGACCATGCAGGAAGGCTGCCTGTCGGTGCCTGGCGTCTTCGAGGAAGTGCAGCGCGCCGAACGTATTCGCGTGCGCACTCAGGACCAAGAGGGTCAGCCGCTGGAATTCGACGCCGACGGCCTGTTGGCGGTGTGCATCCAGCACGAGATTGATCATCTGGACGGCAAACTGTTCGTGGATTATCTGTCCGAACTCAAGCGTCAGCGTATCCGCAAAAAACTGGAAAAAGAACAACGTGAGGAACGTGACGGTGCGTCCGCCGCCGCACCGGCCATCTGATTTCTTCCCGAACGCACTTGCTTCTCGTCGAGGCCGTTTATGACGACGCCCTTGCGCATCGCGTTTGCCGGCACCCCTGACTTCGCTGTCGCGGCGCTGGACGCGCTGGTGAAAGCGGGCCGTGAAGTAATCGGCGTGTGGACACAGCCCGACCGGCCTGCTGGCCGCGGCCGCAAACTTGGCGCCTCGCCGGTGAAGCGTCGTGCCCTTGAATTGCAACTGCCGGTATATCAACCGGCAACACTCAAGACCACTGAAGCTCAAGCGCAGATCAAAAGTGCGGCGCCGGATGTAATGATCGTGGCAGCCTATGGTCTGCTACTGCCCAACGCGGTGCTCGGGATGCCGCAGTATGGCTGTATCAACATCCATGCTTCACTGTTGCCGCGCTGGCGCGGCGCGGCGCCCATCCAGCGCGCCATTCTCACCGGTGATGCTGAAACCGGAATCACACTCATGCAGATGGCCAGAGGGCTTGATACCGGCGACATACTGGATATGCGGCGCATTACTATCCATGATGACGATACCGCACAAACACTTCACGACCGCTTGGCGATATTAGGCGCGGAGGCTCTGCTGAAATTGCTGGCACAGTTACCGGATGTGCAGCCCGTGCCGCAGGACGATGCCCAAGCCACGTACGCAGAAAAACTGACGCGCGAAGAAGCTGTCATTGATTGGGCGCTGCCGGCGGAAATTCTTGCGCGACAAGTGCGTGGCTACAATCCCTGGCCGGTGGCGCACACGCACTGGCAGGGCGAACCTTTGCGCATCTGGCGCGCCCGGATGGTTTCCGCTCCGGTTGCACAAGCACCCGGCACCATACTCAATACGGGCCATGAAGGCATTGATGTGGCCACGGGCAAGGACGCGTTGCGCATTATCGAATTGCAAGCGGCAGGACGGCGCGTAATGCCAGCCGCCGATTTCGCCCATGCCCATGTGCTTGCCGGCCAGCGTTTCGGCTGATGACGGGGGTATCAGCGCGCGCCCTGGCGGCAAACGTGCTGGTGGCGGTGTTGCGCGACGGCCGTTACCTTAATAACGCACTGCGTGAACTGAAGCCGGCAATGCTAGCGGCACGGGACGCCGCACTGGTGCAGGAACTGTGTTACGGCACGCTGCGGTTCCATCCGCGCCTGGAATTCTGGCTTTCGCAATTGTTGCAGCAGCCTCTCAAGGACCGAAATCTCGATATTCACGTGGTGTTGTTATCGGGTCTGTATCAGCTCACGGAAATGCGCGTGCCGGCACACGCAGTCGTACAGGAAACCGTCGAAGCTTGCCGGCATCTGCATAAGCAATGGGCGGTGAAGTTGGTGAACGCAGTCTTGCGCAGATTTCTACGCGAGCAGGGACGCTTTCAATCCGAGCTACCCCAGAATGAACAAACCCTTTATGCGCATCCACGTTGGATGATTGAGCAAGTTCACGCGTCCTGGCCGGAACATTGGCAGGCAATCCTCGCAGCCAACAACAAACGTCCGCCCCTGACACTGCGGGTAAATCGCCGCGTTACCACGCGTGATGCATTGATGACTGAGTTCGTAACAGTCGGAATCGGCGCACAAGTTTGTGTGCATTCCACAGATGGACTGGTGCTGGCCACGCCGCTGAATGTGGAGACGCTGCCGGGATTTTCCGCAGGGAGATTCTCGGTTCAGGACGAGGCGGCGCAACTCGCCGCGGAATTAATGGACGTGCAACCCGGTATGCGCGTGTTGGATGCGTGCGCTGCACCCGGCGGCAAGACCTGTCATCTGCTGGAGCGGTACCCTGAAGCAGACGTGCTGGCGCTGGACAACGATTCCGCGCGTATTGCGAAGATTCACGATAATCTTCAGCGTCTGGGCTTGAAGGCGTCGGTCAGGATGGCGGATGCCGGCATACCCAATGACTGGTACGACGGTCGGCGCTTCGAGCGCATATTGCTGGACGCACCCTGCAGCGCCACCGGCGTGATCCGCCGTCATCCCGACATCAAGACACTCCGCCGCCCCCAGGACATAGCCACTGCGAGGGCGCTGCAAGCGCGGTTGCTGGCGGCGCTCTGGCCGCTGTTGGCCCGCGGCGGTAAGCTGCTGTATGCCACCTGTTCGGTGTTGAACGAAGAGAACGCGCTTCAACTGCGCGCGTTTCTGGCAATGCAGCCGGACGCGAAGCCGGTGGAACTGCGCGCCGGCTGGGGCGTAAATGTCCCACCCGGCCGGCAGATACTTACCGGCGAGGATGGAATGGACGGATTCTATTATGCTTGCCTGGAAAAAATCTGAGGGGCTGTCTTAATCCATGAGCCGCATGCCGCGTTTCACTCATACCCCGCGCCGCCTCGCCGTGGCGGCGCTGGCTTGTGTGTTGGTCATGGGAACGTTCGCGGCGACAGCACGCGCCGATGACAATCAGAGTGGCTTCGTGATCCGCACCGCTTACACGGAACTCCTGAACGGTGTCTATTACCTGAATGCCGACGTGGATCTCAACATGAGCGAAGATGCGCTCAATGCGCTTGAAAACAGTGTGCCACTGACGGTGGAATGGCAGATTGAAGTGATCCGGCACCGCCGCTTTATCTGGGACAAGACCGTGGCGACGCTCACCGAACGTTTTCAGATCAGCTACCATCCGCTCACTCGCCGCTTCGTCATCAAGAATCTGAACAGCGGCGAGCAACAGAGTTTTGCCAGTTACCGCGATGCCATCACCAATCTTGGTCAAGTGAATGATCTGCCGGTGATTGACGCGAGCCTGCTGGTGCCGCACACCCGCTACATGATTCGCATGCGCGCGGTGCTGGACATCACGGACTTTCCCGGACCGCTGAAACTCATCGCTTCATGGTTCAAGGGCTGGGATCTTTCCAGTGATTGGTATGCCTGGGTGCTGACCTCATGAAACGTTTTGCCATGCCTTTGGTGATTGCCGCCGGCCTGGTGGTCATGCTGCTGTCGCTTACCTTGTTGAGCAAGAGCACGGCCAATTCGGCTGCATTCGAACAACTACACGGTGGTTTGCTACTGCTCAATATCATCGCCGTGGCGGTGCTGCTGGTCGTCATCGGTTTCAACCTGGTGCGGTTGATCCTGCAATACCGGCGCAATGTCACCGGTTCGCGGCTTACGACACGGCTGGTGGTGATGTTCGTGATGCTGGCCATCGTCCCGGTGGTGCTGGTGTACTATTTTTCCATCCAGTTCATCAGCCGCGGCATTGATTCCTGGTTCGATGTGCGGGTGGAACGGGCCCTGGGTGACGCCATCGAGCTGTCGCGCAC
>JBOIBC010000159.1:0-4145 GCA_050739295.1 Gammaproteobacteria bacterium | reverse complement strand
GCTCTATCCCCATGCGCGTCGCGTGGGCAATCTGCTATTCCTGTCCGGCGTGGGCCCGCGCAAACGCGGCAGCCAGGACATTCCCGGCGTGAGGCTGGATTCCCGCGGTAACATTACCAGCTACGACATCGAGGCCCAATGCCATTCCGTGTTCGAGAACGTGCGCGTGATCCTGGAAGACGCGGGATCGAGCTGGGACAAGCTTGTGGACGTGACCGTATTCCTCACCGACATGAAGCGGGATTTCACCGCCTATAACCGCCTGTACGCCGAATACTTCAAGGACAACCAGCCCTGCCGCACCACGGTTCAGGTGACGGCGCTGCCCACACCCATCGCCATAGAATTGAAGTGCATTGCAACCATATAAATGGTTCCACACATATTCCTCTCTCCCCCTTCCAGGGGGAGAGATTAGAGTGAGGGGGATTCCCCCGCAGGCTTGAGGAGAATACACCCATGTGGGACCTGACCCCCATCAACTTCAAAAACTGGATTGACGAGCACCGCGACCTGTTGAAACCTCCGGTCGGCAACAAGCGCATCTACACCGACACCGGTTTCGTCGTACAGGTGGTGGGCGGCCCCAATTCGCGCAAGGATTTCCACGACGATCCGGGCGAGGAATTCTTCTACATGATCGAAGGCAACATGGTTCTGAAAACCATGCAACAGGGCAAGCCCTTGGATATTCCCATCCACGAAGGTGAAATCCTGCTGATACCGCCGCACCTATTTCATTCGCCGCAGCGCCTCGTGAACACAGTGGGTCTGGTCATCGAACGGCCGCGTCTGCCGGACGAAAAGGATGGTTTGCTGTGGTTTTGCGAACAATGTCACAACAAACTGTATGAAGAATACTTCCATCTGGAAAACATCGAGACCCAGTTTCCGCCGGTATTCGATCGCTTCTTCGGCAGCGTGCAAAACCGAGCCTGCAAGCAATGCGGGGCTGTGATGGAAGCACCGAATAAAAAGTAGCGCATGCTGAAAATTGACATCCACACCCACATCCTGCCGAAAGACTGGCCGAATCTGAAAGAGCGTTACGGTTACGGCGGCTTCATTCAGTTGGAACACCACGGCCCCGGCTGCGCGCGCATGTTGAGGGACGGTGAGTTTTTCCGAGAAATTGAGGCCAACTGCTGGGATACGGACGTGCGTATGCACGAATGCGATGCCCATGGCGTAAGCGTGCAGGTCCTGTCCACTGTACCGGTCATGTTCAGCTATTGGGCCAAACCACAGGATGCGCTGGATTTATCAAGACTGCTGAATGACCACATCGCTGGGGCCGTGGCAAAGCATCCAAAACGCTTCGTGGGTCTCGGTACGCTGCCCATGCAATCTCCGGACCTCGCTATCCGGGAGCTGGAACGCTGCGTAAAGGAATTGAAATTCCCCGGTGTGGAAATCGGCTCCCACGTGAACGGCATGAACCTGGACGATCCAGAACTGTTTCCGGTCTTCGAGGCAGCCCAGGATATTGATGCCGCAATCTTCGTGCATCCCTGGGACATGTTCGGCAAGGAGCGCATGCAGAAGTACTGGACCCCGTGGCTGGTGGCCATGCCGGCGGAGACCTCACTCGCTGTCTGCTCGCTGATTTTCGGTGGCATATTCGAACGCTTGCCTAAATTGCGCGTGTGCTTCGCTCACGGTGGCGGTTCGTTCCCGGCCACCGTCGGGCGCATCGAACACGGTTTCAATGTCCGGCCCGATCTGTGCGCCGTGGACAATGAAGTGAATCCCATGAGCTACCTGGGTCGCTTCTACGTGGATTCACTCGTTCATCATCCCGGCATGTTGCACTACATGATTGATTTGATGGGCGCGAACAGCATCGCGCTGGGCAGCGACTACCCATTTCCGCTGGGCGAACATGTGCCAGGTCAACTCATTGAATCCATGCCGCTGGACAAGAAGACAAAAGAACGCCTGCTGCACGGCACGGCGCTTGAATGGCTCCAGCTCGACCAGGCGCGCTTCCTGTGAATCTTATCCATTTCGAGATTGACAACCGTCACTGCAGTGTGGATCTGGCACGCGGCGTATCGCTGGCCATCCCCTTGCAATTCAATGGTCCACAGCCAAACTTCTTCGCTGCGCCTGCCGCGAGCGCCGCGCCGCTTCAAGCAGACGGCTTCACCGGCGACACCCATCAGGGCGGAAGTTGTAACGTCGGCCATTACCAGCTTGTCCCGCACTGCAACGGCACCCATACGGAATGCATCGGCCACATAGTGGACGATGCCGCTACGGTAACAGAACAATTGCGCGCGTCACTGCTGCTGGCGACGCTGGTTACACTCGTACCGCGTCACAATATGATTGACGCCGCGCTCATCAAGATGAGCTTGCAGCATCATCCCTCGCGCGCAATGCATACCGCTTTCATCATCCGTACCCTGCCCAACACCCGGGAGAAACTTACGCACCGCTATGATGCGACTCCACCGTCATATCTGGCAGAAGACGCAGTGACCCTGCTCGTGGAAGCAGGCGTGGAGCACCTGCTGGTGGACCTCCCTTCGCTCGATCCTATGCGTGATGAAGGACGGCTCACCGCGCACCGCACTTTCTGGGGCCTGCCCGCCGGCAGCCGCCGTCAAACAGACGCCAAACGCCCGCGTGGTACCGTGACTGAAATGATCTATGTGCCTGAACAAATCAAGGACGGTTATTACCTGCTGGACCTGCAAATACCGGCATTCATGAGCGACGCCGCTCCCAGCCGGCCTATTATTTATCCGATAGAAATGAAATGAAATTCAGAGCTGAAACTGATTTTGCCGAAGAACTGGACCGCGTCGATCCGCTCGCCGCTTACCGCGAACGCTTCCACATCCCGCAACACGGCGGCGTGGATGAAATTTATCTCTGTGGCAATTCCCTGGGCCTGCAACCCAAGGACACCGCGCGCTACCTGCAAGAAGAACTGGAAGACTGGCAGCGGCTGGCAGTGAAAGCACATTTCGCCGGCCGCCGTCCGTGGATGCCGTATCACGAATTCCTCACCGACAAGACGGGCAAGATCGTGGGCGCCCTGCCGCAGGAAGTGGTGAACATGAACTCGCTCACCGTCAACCTGCACCTCATGCTGGTGAGCTTCTTCCGGCCCACCCAAGATCGCAATCGCATCCTGATCGAAGCCGGCGCTTTCCCGTCCGACCGCTATGCGCTGGAATCCCAACTGCGCTTCCATGGCCTCGACCCGGCGGAAACCCTGGTCGAAATCAGCCCACGACGCCACGAAGAAACCCTGCGCACGGATGATATTGAAACCGTGCTGGCGGAAGAAGGCCGCCGCATCGCACTCGTGCTGCTGCCGGGCGTGCAGTACCGCAGCGGCCAGCTATTCGACATGGCGCGTCTTACCCGCGCCGCTCATGCTGCCGGCTGCGTTGCGGGATTCGATTTGGCCCACGCCACCGGCAACGTTCCGATGACCTTGCATGACTGGAACGTAGATTTTGCGGTCTGGTGTAATTACAAGTACATGAATGGCGGTCCTGGCGCCGTGGCCGGCTGTTTTGTGCACCAGCGGCATCTGGGCAAGCGCGATCTGCCGCGATTCGCCGGCTGGTGGGGCCACGACAAAACCATGCGCTTCAAAATGGAGCCTGATTTCATGCCCTCGCCCACGGCCGAAGCCTGGCAGTTGAGCAATCCGCCGATCCTGGCGATGGCGCCTGTATTGGCGTCTCTGGAAATCTTCGATGCAGCAGGCATGCCCGCATTACGGGAAAAATCCCTACAACTCACTGGTTATCTGGAATGGCTGCTCAAGCAGAAACTGGCTGATCAGGTGGAAATCCTCACACCTTCCGCACCGGAAGCACGCGGTTGCCAGCTTTCTCTGTGCCTGCATGCAAACCGCAATCAAGCGCACAAGGTTTACGAGCAACTGGAACAGCACGGTGTCACTTGTGACTGGCGCGAGCCGGATGTGATCCGTGTGGCGCCGGTGCCGCTCTACAACACCTATACTGATGAGTACCGGTTTGTGGAAATACTCTAAAAAGTACTGCGTACTGAGTCCTGAGTTCTGTGTAAATAGAAAGCCGCACACGCAGCACAATGACAAAACGATGCTGCCTAAATTCACTTACGAATGAGTACCAATAAAAAAATTATTCTGATCG
>JBOIBC010000158.1:0-4162 GCA_050739295.1 Gammaproteobacteria bacterium | reverse complement strand
GTAGGGACCGGCCCGCAAAAAATGCGGGCCGGCCTTCGATTACTTCTTGTCCTTGCCCTTGCCGCCTTTTTCGGCAGCCGGTGCGACCTTGTCGGCGGGTGCCTTGCCCTTCTCGGCCGGTGCGGCAGCCTTGCCTGCAGCGGCGCCCTTGGCATCCACCGCGGGTGTCTTGCCGTCGGCCGCGGCAGGTGCGGCGGCTGCGCCTTCGGCCGGTGCGACAGCGCCTTCCGCGGGAACGGCGGCTGCCACCGGCTCTTCCTCGACGGTGATGCGCGGATGATGGATAGCCACCACCGGCAAGTCGTGTTCCTCACCGTATGCCAGTACCACAATACGCACGCCCTCGGGAAGTTTCAGATCCGACAAGTGCAAGGCGTGATTCAGTTCCAGATTGGTAACATCCACGTCAATGTACTCTGGCAGATAGCGCGGCAGACACGCGATCTCCACTTCAATCAGGTTGCGCGACACCACGCCGCCCTGCTGCTTGACGCCGATGGCCTCCTTCTCGCCCAGGAAGTGCAGCGGTACGTGCACGCGAACCTCCACGTCATCCTTCACCCGCAACAGATCCAGATGCAGGATGATCGGTTTGGCGGGATGGCGCTGCAGGTCTTTTATGATTGCCTGGTGTTCATCGCTGCCAACCTTGACCTTCAGGATATGCGAATAGAATGCCTCATGCGCGAGACCGTTGCGCAGTTCGTTGTGATCGAACGCCAGTTCCACCGGCGGTTCGCCGGCTCCATACAGAATGCCCGGCACCTTGCCTGTACGACGCAGGCGGCGGCTCGCACCTTTCCCCTTGTCGTTGCGGACTTCGGCGCCCAGATTGAAGCTGATAGCCATGTCTCATTACTCCAGTTACGTTTAACAAGTGCCTCCCCGCGACCAGGTTCGGCTCCTCATAAAGAATCGCGGCCATAGGCCGCTCCTACAATGTAGGAGCGACGTCCCGTCGCGATCTCTAATCTATATACAGCGATGAAACAGATTCCTCCTCGCTCACGCGGCGTACGGTTTCGGCCAACAGCTCGGCGATGCTCAGTTGCCGTATCTTGCGGCAAGTCTCTGCATTACCGTGTAACGGAATGGTGTCCGTCACCACCAGCTCGTCCAGCACCGAAGCTTCGATATTCTCGATGGCTTTGCCGGACAACACTGGATGGGTAATGTACGCCATCACCTTGGCGGCGCCTCGCTCTTTCAGCGCCTTGGCAGCAAGACACAAGGTACCCGCCGTATCCACCAGGTCATCCACGATGACGCAAGTCTTGTTTGCCACTTCACCGATAATGTTCATCACCTGCGCTTCGTTGGGTCGCGGCCGGCGTTTGTCTATGATGGCCAGCTCCGCATCGTCCAACCGTTTCGCCAGTGCCCTCGCTCTGACCACGCCGCCGACATCCGGCGACACCACGATCAGGTTCTTGAGCTTCTGTTTCCAGACATCGCCCAGCAATACCGGCGACGCATACACATTATCCACCGGGATGTCGAAGAATCCCTGGATCTGATCCGCATGTAGATCCACTGTCAGCACGCGGTTCACGCCCGCTGACACCACCATGTTGGCTACCAGCTTCGCGGTGATGGGCACGCGCGCGGCACGCTGACGCCGGTCCTGACGTGCGTAGCCGAAATACGGCACCACTGCGGTGACGCGTGATGCCGAAGCGCGCCGCAACGCATCGGCCATCACCAGCAACTCCATAAGGTTGTCGTTGGTTGGCGGACAAGTGGATTGCACGATGAATACGTCGCGGCCGCGCACGTTTTCCATCAGCTCCACCGCGACTTCACCGTCGCTGAAGCGGCCTACCTGCGCCTTGCCCAGGGACAAATGCAGATGGCTGGCAATTCTGCCCGCCAGCTTCGGATTGGCGTTACCCGCGAACACCATCATGCTGACTGCTGACACGGTACCCTCACTCACTATGCAGGTCGGTCACACCGAAACGCGCTGCGCGTTCCGGAAAATTCATATCGTTTGGCTGGGGCGCCAGGAATCGAACCTGGGATGGCGGGATCAAAACCCGCTGCCTTACCGCTTGGCTACGCCCCAATATTCAGGCGGTCGGTTCTTTCGACAGCCGCTCCAGCAAGGGTGAACGATTGCATCCCCGGGCGACGAATGCCTGCCAGCCTTGGGGCAAGTCCGCCAGCGCCCGCCGCGCACCAGTTTCGTGTTCAAAGCCGGCGAATGCGCAGGCGCCCGAGCCGGTAAGCCGCGCCGGGGCGTGCTGGCCCAGCCAATCCAGGGCTTCGGCCACTGCCGGATGGCGTTTCCGCACCACCGGTTCGAAGTCATTGCGGCCTTCGCCAGCATAAAAGCGCGCTATTGTGATTGGAGCGGAATTTCGTGTCAAATCAGGGGCCTGGAATATCTCGCGGGTAGCGATTTCACAGGCTGGTCGCACGACCAAATACCAGGGTTCCGGCGGCTCCGCCGGTGTCAGGATGTCGCCGATGCCCTCGGCCCAGGCCGCGTGGCCCCCCACGAACACCGGCACATCCGCGCCCAGTTCCAGACCAAGCTGCGCAAGTTGTCGCGTGGATAAGCCCATACGCCAGAGATGATTCAGCGCCACCAACGTGGTAGCCGCGTCGGAACTGCCGCCGCCCAGTCCTGCCTGCCGTGGCAGACGCTTGCGCAGATGGATCTCCACACCCCGACGCACACCTGCATGTTGCCGCAACAGTTGCGCGGCGCGCACGGCGAGA
This sequence comes from Gammaproteobacteria bacterium, assembly GCA_050739295.1. Lineage (GTDB taxonomy): Bacteria > Pseudomonadota > Gammaproteobacteria > Natronospirales > REEB76 > REEB76. Next base: position 1,438 of record JBOIBC010000158.1, on the reverse strand, counting down.
TCGTGCTCCTCCGGCACCTCCGCCGGTCCCGTCGGCCGCGTAACGCGGCCATCATCACGCAACACGAAATCCAGCACGTCGCCGTACTCCAGGAACTGAAACAGGGTCTGCAGTAAATGATAGCCATCAGCACGCCGGCCGGTGATGTGCAGAAATAGATTGAGTTTTGCCGGCGCGGGCCAGTCGCGACTTGAAGAGGCTGTCATTGAGGGTGTGCGGGCGTATTACTGATAACCGGACCCACCTGCCAGTGATTGATCGCCACCTTGATGCGTACCTGATCGCGCTGGATCAGCAGACGGGTTGGGAGATCATAGCCGCCGAAGCTGGCGTAATCCTGATAATCCACTTTCCAATCGCGCTGCATGAGCGTTACCAGATGTCCGCGGGAATCCACGGTTTTGGCAAACGGTGTGCCGGGGTCCGGCAGACCCAGCAACCAGTAACGCATGCTCAACACCGGCAGTGGCACATGCAGGCGTTCGGCAAAATCCTGTTCGGGTTCGGTACTGATGAAATCATCACCACGGGAACTGCGTACCCACAAGGCACTGGAATCACCACGGACTTCCAGGCTTCCGGTGCCGAATGGCCCACGGAAACCGAAAACCATGACATCACCCTGCTGTTTCCAGTCCATCGAGCCGCTACCGCCGTCCTTGCCGTTGACGATGCCTACGCGTCCCTGCAATTCCCAGTCCGTCAGCATTCCGAGTCGTGCGTGCCGTGCCTGCCAGGCAGTTTCGTTGGGAGGCCCTACGGGCGCGGTACCCGGCACACTCGCGCAGCCGGCCAGCAGCAGAATGCCGATTGAAGATACTCCACGAAAATTCATGGCGAGAACCGCGGACCGAGCTTGATGAGTGTTGGGTTTTTAGGGTGCTGTTTGAGCGCGTTGCTCCACACGCCGCGCGCTTCCCGTTTGTCACCCGCCGCCCACAAGGCTTCGGTCAGGTGCGCGGCTACTTCGGGATCGGCAAGTTGTGCATAGGCCTTGCGCAGATAATCGAGCGCCTGGGGATAATTGCCTAGCCGGTATTCCACCCAACCCATGCTGTCTATGATGGCGGGGTCGCCGGGCTTGAGTTGCAGAGCCTTCTCTATATATATGCGCGCTTCCTGATATCGAGTGGAATGCACAGTGAGCGTATAACCCAGGGCATTCAGGGCATCGGCATTATCCGGCTGCCGGCTGAGAATCTGGTGCAAATCGCTTTCAGCGGCCGCCGCATTGCCCAGGTTATCCTGCAACAGGGCGCGCGCATACAGCAGGTCGCCGTTTTCGGGATTCCCCGCCAGCGCCTGATCAAAAACCTTGAGGGCGGTTTGGTTGTCGCCGGTGTCACTGAACAGTTGCGCTTCCGCGATGCGGAATTGCACCGCATCATCCGGATCGGCTGCAACGACGCTATCTATGTAGTTGCGTGCCGCATCGGGT
>JBOIBC010000157.1:0-4171 GCA_050739295.1 Gammaproteobacteria bacterium | reverse complement strand
GAATACCGCGGCATGAAAATCATATCCGCCTCGCCGCCGTCCTCTGGCGGTATTGTGATGCTGGAAGCGCTCAACATCCTGTCCGGTTATGACTTGGCGCGTAACAGCGATCTGATGCAGAAGCATCTCACCATCGAGGCCATGCGCTTTGCCTTCCGCGACCGCGCGGAATATCTTGGCGATCCAGACTTCGTGCAGATGCCCATTGCCAGGTTATTGAGCCCGTATTATGCGGCCGGTTTGCGCGCGGCGATCCTTTCCGACAAAGCCACACCGAGTAGCAGTCTGGCACCGGTCACAGCTCTGGCGCCGGAGAGCCAGCACACCACCAGCATCGCGGTGATGGACAAGGACGGCAACATGGTGGGCGCGACCTTCACGGTAAATTTCCGTTTCGGCTCCGGGTTCATGCCGCCGCACACCGGCGTGATCCTGAACGACGAGATGGACGATTTCGTGTCCAAGCCGGGCGTGCCCAACGGCTTTGGCCTGGTGGGCAATTCCGCTAACGCCATCGCGCCACACAAGCGCCCACTGTCGAGTATGATGCCGACCTTCCTGTACACATCTCGCGGGCAGGCAATCCTCGGCACGCCGGGCGGCAGCCGCATCATCAGCATGGTGTTGCTGGGTACGCTGAATTATTTCAACGGCGGCGACGCCAAAAGCATCGTCAGCATCCCGCGCTATCACATGCAGTATTTACCTGACGTGGTTTTCTACGAGCCCGGGGCGCTCACCCCGGATGAAATCATCGGCTTGGGAAAGATGGGCTATACGTTGAAAGAGACGCACCCCTACGGCAACATGCAATCCATAACCTGGGATTACAAAACCGGTAAGGTGAGTGCTGCTGCTGATCCGCGGGATGTCGGTACCGCGGAAGTGAATTAACGTATCCTTCATCTTTGCCCCCTCTCCCCTTGTGGGAGAGGGCGAAGTGCGGAGCGCGTAGCGGGCCGCCAAGGAAGGCGGTCCTGGACTTTCAGGCGGAGCAGGATTGCGCAGCCTGAAAGGGGTGAGGGGTGTTCTATATCCTTCTAATCACCATGATTCCACCTTACACACTCTCCCATAACGCTTCCTTGGCGAAGCACAATACCTTCCGCGTGCCGGCGCGGGCTACGTTGCTTGCGGAAGTAAACGATCCGCAAGCTCTCCCGGAATTGCTGACACTATCCGAGGTGCGCGACAAACCATTGCTGGTATTGGGAGATGGCAGCAATGTATTGTTTACTCGCGATTTCGGTGGTGTGGTAATAATTATCGCCGCGCGTGGCATTGAAAAGTTTGACGATAACAGCGCCAGTGTCCGAATCCGTGTATCCGCCGGCGAGAATTGGAATGGCGTGGTGCGGCGGACGCTGGCGCAAGGTTTATGCGGCCTGGAAAATTTGTCACTGATCCCCGGCCGGATGGGTGCCGCACCCATCCAGAACATCGGCGCCTACGGCGCGGAACTTGCGGAGATGCTCGAAACTGTCGAAGCCTTCGACCGGCAGGCGAATATGCCGGTGCGGCTTACTCGAGAGCAGTGCGGTTTCAGCTATCGTCAGAGTGTCTTCAAGCAGCAGCTGGAACGCTGGATCATCACTGGCGTGGAATTGTGCCTGCATCGTTACGCACCGTTAAAACTGGACTATTCCGGTGTACGTGAAGAGCTGGTGGCCATGGACATCACCAAACCCACCGCCACAAATGTCGCGGACGCGGTCTGCCGGTTGCGTTTACGCAAACTTCCGGACCCGGCCGTGATTGGCAATGCCGGCAGTTTCTTCAAGAATCCGATTGTGTCAGATGCCCAGGCAGAGAAGCTGCAGGCCGCACATCCGGGCTTGCCGGTCTTCCACGCGCCCGACGGCAGGAAACTCAGCGCCGCCTGGCTGATCGAAAAATGCGGCTGGAAAGGATTCCGCGAAGGCGATGCCGGCGTATCGGACAAACACGCGTTGGTGCTGGTGAATCACGGTAAAGCCACCGGTGCGCAGATCTGGTCGCTGGCGCAGCGCATTCAGGATTCAGTACAGAAAAAATTTGGTATTCTTCTTGAGCCGGAGCCAAGAATTTTGTGACGGCCGGGTTGCGTTGCCGACGGCGTGCCCGGCCCAGATTGTGAGAGGCTACTACCCGCACATTCCCGGGATTCAGGCGTCAAGACGTCATACGCCCCTCAGGCCTGCTATATTTCAAAGGGGAAATATGTTGCCTGGCCCGCAGAGGTTGCGGGCTGGTCAAAAAGCTGCCCTTTGCAAGGGGATACCGTAACGTCGCCGAATCCGGTAAGTGAAGCCTTAAAGAGGCTACGGGTAGACTGCTCAAAGTAGTGCTGGCTCATTCGTGCCGATAGAGTTTGGGGTTAAGCATGTCCGATGCCTTTTTCGAACATCCGATTCTCAATTCGCCGTACGCGTATCCGGCGCGGCACTGGGAGCTGGATCCATCGGGTCAGCCCACACAAAAAATCATCGAGCACCGCCGCCCGGCGGATTTCGTAACGCCCATCCCCAAGCCCAAGCGTCAACACGGTCAGGCGCGACAAACCGATCTCGCGCTTGGCGATGACGCCGGACTTTCCACGGACGGTCAGCGTTACGCCCAAGCGGCGATCATCCGCCGGGTTCGCGAGCAAGTCGATCGTTGGCGCCAACTCCCAGAAACGCAATGGCACGTAACTCCCGAAACCGCGCGTCTGCTGAGGCATTGGCGTCATTACCAGTTCAACAACTTGCGCCCGTTCTTTTGCCAGATTGAGGCGGCCGAGACTGCGATCTGGCTAACCGAGGTCGCACCGGAAATCGGTAAGGACGGCAAGGCCATTCTGGACCACATGGCCAATGCGAACCGCAATGCCAACCCGGACCTGACTCGTCTCGCGCTCAAGCTCGCAACCGGAGCGGGCAAGACTACTGTGATGGCCATGCTCATGGTGTGGCAGACGGTCAATGCGCTGCGTCGCCCTTCCAGTAAGCGATTCAGCCGAGGCTTCCTCGTTGTCACTCCCGGCATCACCATCCGTGACCGTCTGAGGGTGCTGCAACCCAACGATCCCAATAGCTACTATCGCACGCTCGAACTCTGTCCGCCCGAAATGCTTGCTGACATTGAACGAGCCAAAGTCGTTATTACCAACTACCACGCTTTCATGCTCCGCGAAGTGATGGAAATCTCCGCAGTGGGACGCCGGCTGCTTCAGGGCCGTCACGACGCAGAGCCTGATACTCGGGAAACCGAGGGCCAGATGATTCAGCGGGTCATGCCTGAACTGATGAGCATGAAAAACATTTTGGTCATTAACGATGAGGCCCACCACTGCTATCGCGAAAAAGCCGCTGAAGATGCCGACTACACGGACGATCACGGTAATCCGCTCGCGGGCGCTGATCTACGCGAGGCGAAGGCCGCCGCACAGAAGGCGAACCAGGCCGCGCGCGTTTGGATTTCCGGTCTTGAGGCCGTCAATCGCCAGCTCGGTGTCAGCCGTGTATTGGACCTGTCGGCGACACCGTTCTTTCTGTCCGGCTCCGGTTACGTGGAAGGCACTCTGTTTCCTTGGACGATGAGCGACTTCTCCCTGATGGATGCGATCGAGTGTGGCATCGTTAAACTGCCCCGCGTTCCGGTATCCGACAACATCCCGGGCAATGAGGTACCAACGTATCGGAACCTGTGGGAGAACATCCGCAAGGATATGCCGCGAAAAGGACGCGGCAAATCCGGGGAACTCGACCCGCTGGCGTTGCCGGTCAAGCTGCAAACGGCACTTGAAGCCCTGTACGGGCACTACAAAAAGGTTTTCGAGGACTGGAGGGGAGCGGGTATTCGCGTCCCGCCCTGCTTCATTATCGTCTGCCAGAACACTTCCGTATCAAAGCTGGTGTACGACTACATTTCTGGTTTCTACCAGCAAAACGACGATGGTAGCAACGTGCTCGAAAATGGCCGCCTCGAGTTGTTCCGAAACTTCGACGACAACGGAAACGCGTACCCGCAGCCGCGCACCTTGCTGATTGACAGCGAACAACTCGAATCGGGTGAAGCGCTGGACGAGGATTTTCGCACTGCGGCGGCGCCGGAATTGGAACACTTCAAACGTGAAGTCAACGAGCGTGCGAATGATGCGCACGCGGCCGACAATCTCAGCGACCAGGATTTGCTGCGCGAGGTTATGAAC
>JBOIBC010000156.1:0-4216 GCA_050739295.1 Gammaproteobacteria bacterium | reverse complement strand
CGATTTCTACCTGCTTAATAAAACACTGAGCATCGCAAGACCAATGGTGTGCGTGAGTGCCAGGCCCGCAATCGCGGCTGCCAGCGTCTGACGGAAATTCGCGCCCACACGGGCGCGGTACAGATGCACGAGTTTGGCAATCTTGAAACTGAACAGTGTCAATGGCAACGCAGATACCACCAGCATGGGTGGATCAATCTTGTGCGGAAAATTGATCATGGCCAGGGACCAGAACATGGCGCCCAGGTTGAAGAGCAGATTGAAACCATCCGCGAACCAGGGCAGCCAGCCTGCCAGGAAATGATAACGTTGCCCGGCACTGAGCGGGCTGCCACGGCCGAATAACTCGCGTGCATGACCGCGCAATATCTGAATCGCGCCATACGCCCAGCGAAAGCGCTGTTCTTTGTAGTCGTGAAAGGTATCCGGCATCAGGCCGCGACCGTAGCTGCGTGCAACGTATGCGGCTTGCAGTCCCGCCTCGAAAACCCGCAGGCCCAGTTCCGCATCCTCGGTGATGCACCACTCGGCCCAGCCATGCAGTTGTTCCAGCACCGCGCTACGGATCATGGTCATGGTGCCGTGCTGGATGATGGCGTTGCGCTCGTTACGCGTGATCATGCCGATATAGAAGAAGCCCCGATACTCGGCGTAGCACATGGCCTTGAAAGCAATCCTGTCGGCGTCACGGTAATCCTGCGGTGCCTGCACCACAGCAATCTTGTCGTCGGTAAACAACGGCACCAGTTCCCTGAGCCAGCAGGTTTCCACTTGGTAATCACTGTCAATGACGGCGATAACTTTAGCGTCGGAAGCTGTGTGTTGCAGGGCATAATTGAGTGCGCCCGCCTTGAAACCCTTGAGCGGCGAGACATGGAAAAAACGGAAGCGCGCGCCGAGTGTCTCGCAATGGGCCTGTACAGGTTCCCAGACAGCTGGATCCTGTGTGTTGTTGTCAATCACCAGGACTTCGTAGCGTGGGTAATCCAGGGTCGCGAGCGCGTCCAGGGTTTCTTTGAGCATCTCCGGCGGTTCGTTGTACGCGGGTACGTGAATAGAAACCATCGGCAGCGTGTCATCGAGAACGTACACGGGCTCGAACAGACGCCGGCGCAGGGTGAACCAGTGGGCTTCGGCCCACTCATGAGCTTCTGCCAGCAACACCAGAATCACACCGATCATGCCGATGAACAGCAGAATACCCACCACCACGTTGGCCGCAGTGAGATATTGACGGGTGTAATCGTAGATTACCCAGACGATGGCCGTCGTGACCGCATATACAATGATCGCCAGGAAACTACGGCCGCGCTTTCGGAGTGTGCGGCTGTCCCAGTACAACAGCGTCAACACCAGAGCCGCAAAGATCACCGAGATACCGGCCAGCAACTGCCAGTGTGGAATGCGCACGATGGGCTGCGTGAATGTGAACTTTGGCTGGCGCTGGACGTTGTACACGCCCCAATACGCGCCCACCGCGCCCTCGGTTTGCTGTTTCCAGGGTTGATCGAAAGCTTCCATGATGTAGTAAGTCCAATGATGGACTGCGGCATATGCCAGGAATTGTCGAAGGAACATGGCCTCGTTTGCGGTGGAAGCAACCGCTGCGTGACGTGCGCGTCCATCGCTGGGCCAGCCGACTTCGGCGACGACGATCGGTTTTCCAGGATAAGCCTTTTGAAGATCATGCATACGCGCGGCGATGTAGGGCACAGCCAGGTCTGCATCCACGCCTTCCCAATACGGCAGCATGTGCACCGCAATAAAATCCACATGTGCCACCAGTTCTGGGTGCTGGATCCAGGTGTACCAGGGTTCTGCGGTGCTGATTGGCTGCCGGATTTCGGTGCGTGCCTCATCCAGATACGGAATCAGTTCCTCGCTGGTGAGGTCGCCGCGCAGAATGGCTTCGTTGCCGATGATAACGCGCACCACATTGTGATTGGCCTTGGCGATCGCGATAGCGCGTTCAACATAAATGGCGTCCTGCTTCTGATCCTTGTCGATCCAGGCGCCGAGCGCCACGTCGATGTGGTATTTGCGCGCCAGTGCTGGAATGTCCGCGAGCGTGCCTTCGACGCTGTACGTCCGCACCGCGTAAGTCTTGCCGGCCAGGAGTTTCAGGTCCGCATCTAGCTCCGCATCCGTAGGCAGTTTATGCGCGACGGGATCCTCGTCGGCTCGGAAGGGCGAGAAAGCAAAACCCTGGATGGTGCTGGGCCACGGTGGTTCGCGCATGGGCTGATTGAACCAGGCCCAGACACTCACGGTGATCGCGGCGGCGGCGATGCCGATAATGATGGCGGGTGCGATGGCAGGCGGGCGCGGCATGGCTATTCAAGGATGCAGTGCTAACAATGTTGCCGTCGGCGGACGTACGCCGCGCCACAAGTAAAAGGATTCAGCTGCCTGCTCCACCAGCATGCCCCAACCATCCAGCACCTGCCCTGCACCTTCACTCATAGCCCAGTGCATGAATATCGTGGGCCGTTCGCTGTAGGCCAGGTCGTAACACACCGCGGCCGGATTGAGACAGTCGTGCGGCAGCGGTGGCAGCTCACCCGCGAGGCTTGCGGCCGTAGCGTTGATGATCAAATCAAATGTCTGCTGGCGCAGCGTCTCGAAACTGCCGCCGGTGACGCGCCGGCTGCCGGCGTGATGGGCGGCGAGTTCCTGGGCCCGCTCCGGCGCGCGGTTCGCGATATGCACCAGCAGCGGTTTCTCCGCCAGCAGTGAAGCGAGCACGCCGCGCGCTGCACCGCCCGCACCCAGCAGCAGGATACGCGCACTTTCGAGCGTCACTTGATGATTGCGTTTGAGATCGTTTACCAGACCGGCGCCGTCAGTGTTGTCGCCCAACAGCGTGCCGTCTTCGTGCACGAACAGGGTGTTCACCGCGTGGGCTTTTTTCGCGCGCGGCGTATGCACGTGACAAAACGCGAAGGCTTCTTCCTTGAACGGCAGGGTGATATTCACGCCCTTGCCGCCGGAGGCCAGGAATTCGCGCAGCGCCGCCGCGAATCCGTGGGGTGGAGCTTCGATGCGCGCGTAATGGATCGCCTGGCCGGTCAGGCGCGCGAACTCCGCGTGGATTTCCGGCGAGCGGCTGTGGGCCACCGGATGGCCGATGATGGCATAGCGTGCGGGAGCCTGGGTCATACGCGGTCCCTCGGGACGATTACACGCGGCGGAGGATGAACCACTCAACCGCTTTTGAGCTTTGCCGATATTTTCCGGCTGCCACTAAGCGCTATCTTATTCCTTCAGCCACCCGGCTACCCGTTTGGCAAAATACGTGAGGATCGCATCCGCGCCGGCGCGCTTGATGGAGAGCAGGGTTTCCAGCACTGCGGCGCGTTCTTCCAGCCAGCCATTTTGAATTGCCGCCATGAGCATGGCGTATTCGCCGCTCACCTGATATACAAAGGTTGGCGCGCCGAATGCATCCTTCACGCGCCGCACGATATCCAGATACGGCAAACCCGGTTTCACCATCACCATGTCTGCGCCTTCCGCGAGGTCCAGTGCCACTTCCCGCAGCGCCTCATCGCTGTTGGCCGGGTCCATCTGGTATGTATATTTATTGCCCTTGCCGAGACTCGCGGAAGAACCCAGTGCGTCGCGAAATGGACTGTAGAAACACGAAGCGTATTTCGCGGAGTACGCCAGAATGCGTGTATGAATGAAACCATGCTTCTCCAGTGCCGTGCGGATCGCGCCCACGCGACCGTCCATCATGTCCGAAGGCGCGACGATATCGGCGCCGGCTTCAGCATGTGACAGCGCTTGACGTACCAGCACCTCCACACTTTCATCATTCAAAACATAACCGCTGGCATCGATGAGTCCGTCCTGGCCGTGGGTGGTGAACGGATCCAGCGCCACGTCGGTGATCACTCCCAGTTCAGGAAATTCTTTTTTCAATGCGCGCACCGCGCGCTGCACCAGACCATCGGAGTTATAGGCTTCGGCTGCGTCCAGGGATTTTCTGTCCACCGGGACCACCGGGAACAATGCCAGCGCTGGGATGCCGAGCTGCATCAGTTCCGCCGCTTCCTTCAGCAACGCGTCAGTGCTGAGACGTTCGATACCGGGCATGGAGGCTACCGGCTCGCGCTGGTTTTTGCCCTCGCGCACGAACACCGGATAAATCAGGTCGTCGGTCGAAAGACGCGTCTCGCGCATGAGACGGCGCGAAAATTCATCGCGCCGCATG
>JBOIBC010000155.1:0-4250 GCA_050739295.1 Gammaproteobacteria bacterium | reverse complement strand
CCATCAGGCCCTGCACATAATTGGTCGCGGTCACCACAAAATGATCGCTGCCCGCGCCGGGGGTACTCTGCAGGATAAAAATGGCTTGGCGATCCGCATGCATACGCGCCAGCATCTCGGCATCCGTCGGCGGGTCTGGAGCAATGTTTGTACCCACGCCGCCGTGAGCCGCCTCATCGGCAACCAGCTCTGCATGCTCCGCTGGGAGATCCATACGCAGGTAATCCACATATTCGTAATCGGCTGTGTCCACATGTGCGGCGAACCAGTACCCGCGATGTGCATGGTGTTCCAGGCTGACACTGGTCTGATAGGCAGCTTCTTCTTCACCCATATACATTTGCACAGATGCCAGATTGCTGTAAGCAAGCCAGAAATGAGGGTCGAGGCGGATGGCTTCGCGGTATTTTTCCACCGCGGCGGCGTACTGATTCAGATCACCGAGTGCATTGCCCCAGGCATTCAATAGCCAAGGTTTTTCCTTGGCAGAAGCCGTCGGGAATGCCGCCTGCACCAGAGCGAGGGCCAGCACATCCTGACTACTCGCTTCAAGATACGAGGCAAACAGATAGGGCTCGGCTTGTCCGTAGACATAATCGGCAGCCTGGGTAATCAAGATTGGCAAATCCGTGGCTGCACCAGTGAAAGTTTTAGCGGCGAAGTTGTTACCGCGCACCGTGAGAGCGATCCGGGTTCCCTGCTCGATCACATTACCGTTGATCTGGATCTCGTGACCGAGCCATTGATGCAGAGTACGGCGGATGTCACCCAGCGATACATGCACATCCGGCACCTGCAACTGGATATTGTTGCTCCAGGCATCTTGCAATACTTTCGCTGCTTGTGAACTATGCGAGGCCGCCTGCAGGGCATTCAAACGGTCCAAGAACGCACTTGCCACTACCGTGCCGCTGTTGCCTTGAGCTACAAACGATGGCGGCACTTGGAATTGATTGACCACCACCGATTGGTCGGTGGCAGCGGAAATCACCGCGTAAATAATAATGCCCAATATTCCCAGGAAAATCAGGCTCAAGACGCCCTGATACACTGAACGCAGCCGGTCGTGCTGACGCTGGCTGCGTAACTGCCGGTGCTGGGCACGCAGCGCCTGGCTCTGGAGTTTCAAGTTCTCGGCGTGCAGATCATGCAGCGCGATCTGCTGATCGAGATATTTGATAACTCTTTCTTTGGTCTCCGGATCCCTGCCGGCTTCGCCCATGGCAAGCGATACCGCGAAGCCTTTGTCAGCATCGTGCGATTCATCGTTCATGGAGTGCCCCAATCGGCCGTTTGACCGGGCGCTAGCATACTCCGAGGGGTGTGCCGGGGTAATCCCCCTTTCCGGAAACGATTTCTCCATATAGGGGCTGGATGCGGATGAAGCGGAATCTGACTATCTGTGACGGCTAGATCTCGAGTGGGCCAGGAACGCGCCGTAAATGATTACGTTGACGGCGACGACGAACACACCCAGGGCTATCTGGATATGCGCGGTGAGATGCGCCGGATACAGGATTGGCAGAAGGTAATGTGTGACGAAATCACCGCGGTAGGTGGCAACCCCCGCCTGTTCGCGCAGCCAGTTTTCCAGATAGGTGAGTGGGCAGATCCAATGGGTGAATTCCACCAGCGCACCCCAGACGATGGCGGGCAGATGCAGGAAGATTACCCGCCACCAGCAGAACAACAGCACGCCACCGATCACCACGAAAATCACGAAGGTGAAATGGATGATTACAACCAGGTCTGACAATAACAAATATGGCAAGACCGGCTCTCCGCGTTGGATTTACCGATATAAGCCTGTGCCTGTAAGGATCAAAGAACGGACTACAGTCATTCTGAAAATTTTTGACTTATCCGTTACCACAGCAAAAGCCGGAGTCAGGGATTTGATTTTCCGGGTTCCTGTCTTCGCCGGAACGACATTTTGAGATTGACCGGGTTCCCTCAGCCGTTACTTGAGGTGATCTGCCAAGCTGCCATCTTTTGCGAGCATGCTGGCCAGGTCTTCGGCGTGCTCTTCCTCCATGGCGAGTATTCCCTCCATCATGCGCCGCGTGGTGGGATCGTCCGTGCCGAGATAATTGATGATTTCCCGATAGGTATCTATGGCGATGCGCTCGGCCACCAGGTCCTCCTTGATCATATCCACCAGGCCTCTGCCCTCGGCGTATTCCGAATGGCTGCGGCTCAGCAGATTCTTTGGTGAAAAATCCGGCTCACCTTCCAATTGCACGATGCGCTGGGCGATCTGGTCGGCGTGGCCCTGTTCCTCGTTCGCATGCTGCAGAAATTCCGCCGCGACGCTGTCGGCGTGGATGCCGCTTGCCATGAAGTAATGCCGTTTGTAGCGCAGCACGCACACGATCTCGGTGGCCAGCGAGTCGTTCAGGAGCTTGAGCACAGTTTCGCGATCCGCCTTGTAGCCCTCGGTCACGGCGCCGCGCTGGATGTCCTCACGGGCGCGCTTGCGGATGGTTGCGATGTCGGTAAGAAAAGGGCTCTTGCTCATGACGATATTCTCCATTGTTGTGTAGCGGTGTCTGGAAAACTGCCGTTCGTATGCAGAAATTGCGGTGTTTTCAGAAATATGGAGTAAAAATAAACCCAAATGCCACAAACCGCAACCTGGACTGACCGAAGACGCATATCTCTTGGCATTTTGACGCTGATTAAATCAGCGATCCCGCATTATCGTCAATCAGGTGACAACGCCTCCATTTGTTCCAGTATAATAACCGCAGATTATCGGCACTCCTCGTCATCCCCATGTTCAAACTGAAAGCCATCCGGGCCACCAGCAAGCGCGATCTGTACGAAGAACTGGCTTTACAGGCACGCGGGCTTTTGCATGATGAACATGATCTGATCGCCAATGCGGCGAATTTATCGTCCTTGTTGTATCACGCCCTGCCGGATGTGAACTGGGTGGGATTTTATTTCCTGAGGAATAGTGAATTACTGGTCGGACCATTCCAGGGCAAGCCCGCCTGCGTACACATTCCCCTTGGCAAAGGCGTATGTGGCATCGCAGCGGCGAAACGCGAATCCATCGTGGTGCCGGACGTGAACCAGTTTCCCGGCCACATCTTCTGTGATGGTGCGTCTTTATCGGAAGTGGTTGTGCCGTTGGTGAAGGGCGCTGAACTTCTGGGCGTCCTGGATATAGACAGTCCAAACCTGGCGCGGTTTGATGAAGAGGACCGCGTCGGTTTGGAGAAATTAGCAGCAATATTCCTGGGTGCATTGCACTAAATCAGCAGCATGCCTACGGACTGTCCCATTTTTACATCGGCGTCCGCTTTCAGTTCCGCATTCCAGCGCGCCCGGTTCCGGCCGAACAGCAGAATCACCGTGGAACCCATGTTGAAACGTCCCAGCTCTGCGCCTTTCTTGAGCGTGATTCCATTGTCCTGATATTTCCACGCACGCACTTGTTTTGAACGAGGCGGCGTGATTTCTCCGGCCCACACCGTTTCGATGCTGGCCACGTTAAGCGCACCCACCATGACGACCGCCATGGGGCCGGCCAGGGTCTCGAACACCGTCACCACGCGTTCGTTGCGGGCGAACAGATCGGGCACCACGCGGGTGGTGGGCGGATTGACGCTGAACAGACGGCCGGGGATGTGCAGCATATGCCGCAGTGTGCCGTCCAGCGGCATGTGGATGCGATGATAATCGCGCGGTGAAAGATACAGCGTCGCGAATTCCCCGTTTGCGAACTGATCGGCCAGGCTCGCATCCCCCAACAGCTCTTGCGTTGTGAAATCCCGGTCCTTGGCCTGAAAGATGGAATACCGTTCGATATTTCCACATTGACTCACGGTGCCGTCCACGGGACAAGCGATTGATTCCGCTTCCGGGGAGATGGTGCGTGCACCCGCACGCAGCGCGCGGGTGAAGAAGGCATTGAAACTCGGATACGCACGGCTGACCGGCTCCGCAGCCTCACTCATGTCCACGTTGAAGTGTTGGATAAAACTCCGGATCAGCCAATTCTTGACCGCGGGAGTTTCGACGCGCGTGAGCCAATGTGCCGTACGCGTGATGACGTGCTGTGGCAGCAGATATTGCAAGCCGGCTTTCAGCCAATCGAGGAGAGAGGCCCCGGTGTCGTCCATAGTGCAGTGTGTTTAATGCTGCGGCTGGTCACGGCGCACCGGCGCCATGATGGTGAGAGAAGAATGATCTGAAAAGGTCAACATCAGGGTCACAAGATCGTCGTCATAAAGCCGCTTGAC
>JBOIBC010000154.1:0-4254 GCA_050739295.1 Gammaproteobacteria bacterium | reverse complement strand
ATGATGGGGATGGGATTCTGGCCGTTCGCCGCGCCCACTGCGCGTGATGCTTTGGGTTTTTTAATGCGCTGTGCCAGTTCGCCGTAGGACCAGGTTTTGCCGTAGGGGATGGTGCGCAGCGCGCGCCAGACCCTGAGCTGGAACTTGGTGCCTTCGGGTTTGAGCGGTAGGTCAAACCGCGTGAGTTTGCCGGCGAAATAGGCCTTCAACTGATGCAGAACCTCACGGAAAGGGCGTTCGTCCTGTTCCCAATCGGTTTCGGCTCGCGCGGGATGCGTGCCGTCCTGGAAATGCACTTGATACAGACCGTCCGTTTCGCCCACTAGCAACAATTTGCCCACCGGGCTTTGCATATAACAGTATTTCATGTCTTCACCTCTTCGCTTTCACTGATTTTCGACGCCTGGCACGCAAGTCCGCCGCCGAACGCCACAGATACATGGCCGCGTACGCGCGCCAGGGACGCCAGACTTCAGCGCGCTTGAGCAAGGCCGCTGAAGTCAGGGCTTTGCCCCCGCCAGCCGCGCGCAACAACACCAGATCAGATGCGGGAAACGCATCGGGTTCGTTGAATGCGCGCATGACGACATATTGCGTGGTCCAGTCACCGATACCGCTGATGTGTGTGAACCGGCTCGGGAATGTTGCATCAGGAACGCTGGTGTCAAGAGCCAAATCGCCCGCTGCGACAGCCTGTGCCAATGTCCGGATACTGCGTGTCCGCGATACCGGCATGCCCGTGAGTTTCGCGCTTGCCAGGATTTCAGCGGTTGGGAATACCCGATTGAGACTACCGGTATCGGCAAATGCCAGCGGTTCACCGTATTCTTGCGCCAAGCGGCCCGCCAGGGTGGTGGCGCCGCGCACTGTGACTTGCTGACCAAGGACGGCGCGCACTGCCAGCTCGAAACCATTCCAGGCGCCGGGCACGCGCAATCCGGGATGGCGTCTCACCAAGGGTCCCAGCAGCGCATCGCGATGGAAGTGTTGCACAATCACCGCAGGATCCGCGGCCAGGTCAAACATCGCGCGCACCCGTGTCACAATCTGCAGCAGGCAGGCGGGTTCGGGAAAACGGATACGCGCTTCGAGTACATGCGCGTGTTTCACGGGGCGTACTTCCAAGATGCCGTGCTGCGCCTTGAGCACGATGCTGCGCCGATACCTGCCTTGCGTCACTTCTTCCACTCCCGGTGTGGCGCGCGCCACGAGAAACGCCAGTAATGCATTCCAATCGTAAGGCGGGCGATAAGCAAGACGAAAAATATATTCATTACGCCCCGTGCCCGGAGATGCAGTTTTACCCAGACGGCGCAATTCCGAGGGCGTACGCCCGTACAACTTGTGGAAAATATCGTTGAAACGTCGAAGACTCTGGAAACCGGACGCCAGCGCCACCTGCGTCATGGGTAAAGCGGTATCACTGATAAGCTGTTTCGCGAAATGCAGCCGCCGAGTCTGCGCCACCGCGATGGGTGACGCGCCAAGATGTTGCAGGAACAAACGATGCAGATGCCGGGCGCTGACGCCCAGACGTGCGGCCAGGGTTTCCACGCTGCCCTCATCCAGCGCACCTTCGGCAATGAGTCTCAGGCCGCGGCTGACCGTGGCCGAGGTACCATTCCAGGCAGGGCTGCCGGGTGCGGTCTCGGGCCGGCAGCGCAGGCACGGGCGAAAACCGGCTTCCGCAGCCGCCGCTGCGGAAGGGAAATACCGCACATTGAGGCGTTTCGCGATGGGTGAGGGACAGATGGGCCTGCAATAGATGCCGGTGGAGGTGACGCCGATGAAGAAACGTCCATCGAAACGCGGATCCCGCGCCAGGCGGGCGCGACCGCAAATACGCAGGTCAAGTCGTGTCTGGGCGGAATCCATGGCGGGTACTATACCCCTGTCGCCGCCACAAACTAGCCATTTTCGGACATGGGTATCGGCCCAAAAAAACAAGCAGAGTGAATCTATGGCGATTCACCCTGCTTGTATGTTACGACTGTCCCAAAAACTGATCTATAAAATCAAATGTTATTAACCGCAGCCGGGGGCTTGTTCAGACTGGGGATTGATATTAACGGTTTTAGTGGAAGCAGGAATCGTAGCGATCAAAAATGGTTCAGTGGATCTCTGGGTATGGCGGCAATTCTGCCCCGGCTGGGTAGCCACAACCGTAACATCCACAGTGGCCCCGGAAGCATCGACATTACTGAAACGAATTTTATAACCACCAGTCGGTTGGTCACCAATGAATGCCGTCAGCACCATATTCTTGGAGAAATCCACCACCGGCTTGTCCGGTGCATCCGATCGATTTGCAAATGCCTTCTGCCACATTGCATCAAAATCAGCCTGATTATGGATATCCATGTACTGCTGGTCTTTGATATTGCTGTGTTGCCCTGACACCAATATATCCAGGCCGGAGCTGCCACCACCCATGCTGGCACAGCCAGCCAGTAATAATGTCAGGGTCGCGATGGCTGTCAAGGTTTTCATAAAGTTGCTGTTCACAATACACCTCCCATGGTCGGTTAGTTGCGCGATTGTACCCCAGACGCCGTTAGTGCGCTTTATTGAGCAGATACACGATGCCGACGTCGGCTGTGACTTCAATAGTACCCGGTTCATATTTGGCTTCACCGGCGGGCGCCATTTTTGCGGCCATCATCACCGGCTGGGGGCGCGTGAAACCGGTGTTCTCGGTGATGCTGTACACAGAGCCGAGGCTCACGCCGGCGGCCGCAGTCAGGGCAGTGGCGCGCGCATGCGCATCGTCCACCGCCTTGGCCAGCGCCTGACGGCGCAAAGCCGGCATGTCGCTGCGATCCAGTGTGGTACTGCCGATGTTGGTTACGCCCGCCTTAATCAACGCGCTTACCAGATCGGCATAACGGCTCATGTCGCGCAGTATGATCTCGATGCGCCGGCTTACGTGCTGGCCAACGAACACTTGGGTGTTGTCCTGCCATTGATATTGCGGCCATACGGAAATCGTGGCGGCGTTGATATCGCGTTCAGGGATGCCAAGCTTCTTCGCCGATCCGATGATCTGGCCGACACGGCGTTCTACGTCGGCACGCGCCGCAGCGAGGTTCTTGTCGGTTTTCTCCACCGTTAAAGTGACATGCACCATGTCCGGAACAACGGTCAATGTGCCATGACCTGACACCTGTACATAAGGCGCGGATGGCAGTGCATCCGCCAAAACTGCCAGCGGCAGCAAAAACAAAAGCAGGAATAGTACATGGCGTTTCATAATAAGGCCCTCATTCGTCCAGTACGCAGGCAAACATCAACGGCGCCACGATGGTGGCATCAGATTCGATGATGAACTTCGGCGTGTCCGCTCCCAACTTGCCCCAGGTGATCTTCTCGTTCGGCACCGCGCCGGAATACGACCCGTAACTGGTGGTGGAATCACTGATCTGGCAGAAATATGCCCACAGCGGGATGTCGTGGATTTCCATGTCCTGCTCCAGCATCGGTACCACGCAGATGGGGAAATCACCGGCGATGCCGCCGCCGATCTGAAAAAATCCCACCGGCGTCTGACGTGCAGTCTTCTGATACCAGTCCGCGAGCAGCATCATGTATTCAATGCCGGTGCGAACGGTATGCACGTTCTTGATATCGCCGCGGATGCAATGCGAGGCAAAGATATTGCCGAGTGTGGAATCCTCCCAGCCGGGTACTATGATAGGCAGATTCTTTTCCGCCGCCGCCACCATCCAGGAATCCTTCGGATCAATCTGGTGATACTGCTTGAGCGCGCCACTGCGGATGATCTTGTACATGAATTCATGAGGGAAAAAGCATTCACCTTTGCTGTCGGCCGCCTGCCATTCCGTGAGTACTGCCTTCTCGATGCGGCGGATGGCTTCGCCTTCCGGAATGCAGGTGTCGGTGACACGGTTCAGGTGCCGCGAGAGCAGTTTCTCCTCTTCCTGGGGCGACAGCTCGCGGTATTTCGGTACGCGTACATAGTGATCATGGGCCACGAGATTGAAGATGTCTTCTTCCAGATTCGCACCGGTGCAGGTGATGATGTGCACCTTGTCGCGGCGAATCATCTCGGCGAGAGACAAGCCCAATTCCGCCGTGCTCATGGCGCCGGCCAGCGTCACCATCATCTTGCCGCCGGATTTCAACAGCTTCTTGTAAGCTTCCGCAGCATCAATCAGCGCGGCGGCATTGAAATGCCGGTAATGATGCTTGATGAACTCGGCGATGGGCTTGGTATTCATCATGCGTAGCGTTTCC
>JBOIBC010000153.1:0-4257 GCA_050739295.1 Gammaproteobacteria bacterium | reverse complement strand
CCTGTATGCTACGCGACACTTGTGTGCCCTTCGGGCTGTCAGTACGGGAGGTCCGTTATGCAACGTCGCAATGGCTTGTTGAT
This sequence comes from Gammaproteobacteria bacterium, assembly GCA_050739295.1. Classification (GTDB taxonomy): domain Bacteria; phylum Pseudomonadota; class Gammaproteobacteria; order Natronospirales; family REEB76; genus REEB76. The sequence goes on along the minus strand of JBOIBC010000153.1, from coordinate 4,174 downwards.
ATCATTATCAGTTCTGTTGGCGGTTGCTGCCTTATATAACGCCGGAACCTTCTTCATCTCGGCGCGGCTGCCGATGAACATCGAACTCCTGGATGGGCACACGGCAGAAATCAGCCCACTCCCTGGAATCCCCTTGCCAGCGCCGCTTCAAGACGGAGACCGCATCGAATTTGCCGCCTTGGATGCGTCAGCGCGCGCAGCCATGGATATCAATTTTAACGGCCGAACGTTTCCTTTCGGACACACCTATGTATTTGCAGTTCGCCATAATGGCGAGCTGCTGCAGGTTCCAGTCACCACCATCAGAACACCGCCTTCGACACAATGGCGGTGGCTCGAAGGCCTATCCGTTTTTGCGTCGTTGATGCTAGGGGCAATGTCGTTGCTGTTGCTCTGGTATGGTCGCGACCGTGCCGCGCATGGGATGGCACTGTGGAGTATGGGTTATGTTGTCGGTATAGCCTGCAATGCTATGCCATTTGACGGCACGACAGGTGTGACTTTCTTGCTGGCATCCTATGTGTGTTTCTTATTGGCGCGCATTGGTTTTTACGTGATGGCCGATTCCCTGGTGGGCACGATGTTTTCCGCACGTGGACGGATGCTGTATCGTGCAGTGTTTATATTGTTGATTGTTTTAGGCGCAGCCCAGGTTTTCAGCGGGACCATCGCGTTATTTCTCACAGGGTGGGCTGAATTCCAGTTGCCAAAATACACGATATTTTTTTCCTGGGTCTATATAGTGCCGATCGTAATGTTGGTGATCGGCGCTCGTTCTGCGGAGGCCAGGCAACGCATGCGTCTACGTTGGGTTATGTGGAGCGCGGTCAGCATCATGATCGCAGTTACACTTAATAACGCCTTTCCCATCAGCGTTTTGGTAGCAACAATCTTCGGGTATGCGGCTTTCACATTGGGTGTCATTGGGTTCATCTATTCTCTGCTGCGTCATCGGGTGGTAGCACTTAGCGTGGTGGTAGATCGTGCCCTAGTCTATGCTGGCGTAACGACGCTGGTGGTAGGAATCCTTGCGGCTGTGAACAGTCTGGCTCTACGCGCCACTCTCGGTGAAGGTGCGGGTTTGCTGCTGCAGGTAGTAGTGCCACTGGCCCTCGGCATCGTGTTGGGTAAGTTGCGCAGTTATATGGACAGGTTGGTGGAACGGGTTTTGTTCCGCAGTAAATATCTAGCCGACAAGGCCTTGCGGACTTTCGCGCGGCGTTGCGGACATATGGAGAATATTCCTCGATTGCTGGAGTCCGCAGTAAAGGAGATTCAGAAAAATACCAGTAGCCCGAGTGTCGCCATGTATGCGGCAACCGATACGGGTTATACCCTTGTCAGTCAGTCGCAGGCTGTGAAATATCCCGAACGCTTGGAGGCGGACGATCCCGCCATGGTGGCTATCCGCGCAGAGCACCAAGCTGTGGATCTGGAGGATCTCGACAGCGGACTGGGGACTGACAGCTGCGTGTTCCCCATGATGGTGCTCGGGGTGCTGCGCGGGGTGTTGGTGTGCGCCAACCGGCCTGGGGAACGCTACGCCACTGACGAGAAGAGCCTGCTTACGCGCGTAGCGCGGGACGTAGGTGCCGCCTGGCGCATCCTCAGGGCCAAAGAAAATGAGGAGTTCGTACGCAATGTGGCGCGTGGCCAGTTTGATATCGAAACTGCCAAGGCGCGCGCGAAAGCGCTGGAACTTGCCTGGGCTGGTGTCTGACGCCGATCTGGAAACGCAATCAAAGATTGTATGCGACGCCAGTATTTTCATTACGAACTCCCCACAGAGCTGATTGCCCAGCATCCTTTGCCGGAGCGCAGCGCCAGCCGGTTGTTGTGTCTGGATGGCACAAGCGGCGCCTATGCGGACCACCAGTTCCGCGAGCTGCCATCACTGCTCGCGCCCAACGATCTGCTGGTATTCAACGATACACGTGTGATTCCGGCAAGGCTGTTCGGCCGCAAACAAAGCGGCGGCGCGGTGGAATTGCTGGTGGAGCGCATCCTGGATGCACATCACGCATTAGTGATGGCGCGTGCCAGTAAACCGCTGCGCGAAGGCATGCGAATCCACATCGCCGGCGCGACCGAGGCGGTGGTGCTCGGCCATGAAGACGAGTTCGTCAAAATCCAGTTCCCGGATGTACTTCTGCCGGATTTCCTGTACCAGTATGGCCATGTACCGCTGCCGCCGTATGTGCAGCATGCGGACAGTGCACAAGATCAGGAGCGCTATCAAACTGTTTACGCACGCGTGCCCGGCGCGGTGGCGGCGCCCACCGCCGGTTTGCACTTCGATGCGCAAATGTTGCAGGCATTGGACCAGTCAGGCATATACTGCGCATTCGTGACGCTGCATGTAGGCGCGGGAACCTTTCAACCGGTCCGCGAGGATGACATTCTCAAACATCACATGCACAGCGAGCAGGCGTTTGTGAACCAGGCTGTCTGTGATGCCGTGGCCGAAACCCGCAAGCGTGGCGGGCGGGTGGTGGCGGTGGGCACTACCGCCGTACGCAGCCTGGAAGCCGCGGCGGCGTATGGGGAATTGAAACCGTATGCGGGCGAAACCGCACTCTTTATATATCCCGGCTACAAGTTCCGGGTGGTGGACGCGCTGATCACCAATTTCCATCTGCCGGAATCCACCCTATTGATGTTGGTGAGCGCTTTCGCTGGCCGCGAAAACGTGTTGGCTGCCTATCGGCACGCGGTGGCAGAGCGTTACCGGTTTTTCAGTTATGGTGATGCGATGTTTATAACACCTGCAGTGGGCGTGCGGGTATCTGCATAACCCCTTCTCCCTTGGTGGGAGAAGGCGGGGATGAGGGGGAGGAAATATCTGTGCGGCCTACGGCCGCGACCTTAATTAAGATAGCGGGGTTTCGCCCCCGCACGACGAGTCCATTTTCTTTGGACGCACAAAGAAAATGGACGAAAAGAAATGCGCCCCCGGACACCGGCCAAGGGCTTCCTTGCGCGCTTCCCTCGCTGCGGAGTCCGGCCGAGAGGCGGTCCATCGCCTCACGGCCGGAGCGCGGACATCCTGTCCGCGCCCCTGCGGGCTATACCTTGCTCGGTCCAGTGCTCAGCGGCGTCCAAGGGGGATTCAAGATTAAGACAAGAAAACTCGTGTTTGAGCTCAAGCGTTTCTTAATTATCCGTGGATGACGCCGAGCCTCGCAGCACCCGCAGGGATAGCCCGTCGCAGGCGGGACGAAGCTAAGGGCGGCAAGTCCGCGCGACCGATACAGGGAAGTGTCGTGAGCGCGGCTCCGAGGGTGAGTCGCATGCGACTCACGCCCAGCCATGGATGGCTGGGCCGTTAAGCTCACCATGGAAGGTTCGATGCTTTCTCAGGCAAGCGCGGAATCCCCGGGGGGAATGGTTTTGGTGACTTTTGCCGACAAATTTATCTGGAGCAAATTTGAACCGCTGAAAGCGAGCCCGAAGGGCAAGGCCCAGGGATGGGCCGAGTAAACGGGAAAGTCACCTGCCGCACGGGCACGGGTGAGCCGCATGCGGCGAACGACGTGCCGCTTCGGCACGGCTGGGCAGCAACCGCACTAAAACTCTTGAATGTTCCAGTCCTGTAAACTCCACATCATGAAATTCGAATTACTCAACACCTCGAATGACGCGCGCCGTGGACGCATCACCTTCGACCGCGGCACGGTCGAGACGCCCGCGTTCATGCCGGTGGGGACCTACGGCACGGTTAAGGCGATGACGCCGGAAGAACTGCGCGAAGTGGGCGCGCAAATCATTCTCGGCAATACTTTTCATCTGATGCTGCGGCCCGGCATGGAGGTCATCCGCGCGCACGGCGATCTGCATGGTTTCATGCACTGGGACGGCCCGATTCTCACCGACTCTGGAGGATTCCAGGTGTTCAGTTTGGCGGAGTTGCGCAAGATCACCGAGGAGGGTGTAAGTTTCCAGTCGCCGGTGAACGGCGATTCCGTGTTTCTGAGCCCCGAAGATTCGATCCGTGTACAGCACGAACTTGGAGCCGACATCATCATGGTGTTCGATGAGTGCACGCCCTATCCAGCGGACGAGACCACAGCGCGGGAATCCATGCAGCTGTCTTTGCGCTGGGCGCGCCGCTGCCGCGAAACGCACGCCGGGCATCCGGCTGCGCTGTTCGGCATCGTGCAAGGCGGCATGTATC
>JBOIBC010000152.1:0-4310 GCA_050739295.1 Gammaproteobacteria bacterium | reverse complement strand
CGCAGTTCCAGTCGGTCACGCCAATCTCGCCGCGCTGATCCTGACAGCATTCGTGCCGCTCGTCGCTGCTATTGTGTTTACGGTTGTGCCGCATCGCGCAACGGAAGACAATGCAGGGAATTATCTCCTGCGCGCTCCAATGGCGTGGATCAATCTGGCATTGCCGGTGTTGTTTACCTTTCTGGCCATGATCCTGATAGGAATAAGCGGCAGCTTCGATAATTTTGTGGGCTTCGCCCTGTTGCTGGCAGCCAATACCGGACGCAATCTGCGGGATTTCGTGCGCGCTCTATTGCTGCGTGCCGCGGGTTCGCGTTCATGATGCAACGTGAACTCAAGGCGAGCGTTGATATCAAGGCGCCGCCCGAGACAGTTTGGCAAGTGTTGCTGGATTTCCCCCGCTATCCCGAGTGGAGCGAGTTCCTGGTGCATATCGAGGGACCGGCGGTGCCAGGCTCGCGCTTGCGGGTCGGTATAGCTGACACGAATGGAAGCGCTAATGTGTTCAAGCCCATGGTGCTGCAGGTGACGCCCGCGCGGACCTTTCGCTGGCTGGGGAATCTGGGTGTGCCGGGATTGCTCGACCGCGAGCACGGTTTCTTTCTTGAATATCTGTTTGGCGGGAGTACCCGTATGCGGCAGACCGTTATCTTCAGCGGCTTTTTGACACCGCTGTTGTGGCGGCGGCTGGAGCCGCCCATGTCGGAGGGGTTTGCGGCCTTTAACGACGCCCTCAAACAGCGGGTCGAATCCGGCTCCTGGCAACGGCGGCTATTACCGAGATAGTTTAGAGTCATACACATACTGGAGAGGTATTTATGAAGAAAATGTTTATTGTCGCGGCAGCATTGTTGATCGCCGCTCCTTTGGCGTCGAATGCGGCGGCTCCCAGCTACAATTATCTGGACTTGAGTTACTCCAAAACCACAACAGATGGTTTTGCCGGCGGCAAAGGTTATCAACTGGATGGCAGCTATGGGTTCACTGACATCTGGTTCGTGGCGGCCAGCTACGGTCATAACAGTTTTGATGGCGGTTACTTGACCGGCGGTTTTTTTACCTCGGACCAGACTTTGACCATTGGTCTGCATCTGCCCATAACCGATTCGCTGGATTTCGTGGGCCGGGCTGGCTACGCCGAAGACCACTGGAAACAGGGGCCGAGCACAACTCTTTTTCCGGGATTTGTGGTGGCCACCAGCGACACCCAGGATGGCTACAACGTGGGCTTCGGTATCCACGCCATGCTGCTCGACCAGCTTGAGCTGAATGCATTTATTGATCATGACAATGTGGGTTTGTTGAGTCACGATCACAACGGATCCGAGACTGTCGTTTCCGTGGGTGCCCTGTACAACATTACCAGCGATTTTGGAGTGGGCGCGAGCTATGCGCATGGCAGTAGGAATGGCACCAACAACTGGATGTTGACCGGCCGCTGGTACTATCGGCCGTGAGACGAGATCTAGCCACGTCGGCGTAGGTTTTGACATGAATAATACTTTCACCGCTTATCGCATCCACGAGATCGCGAAGAAAACCGTCGCACGGTTCGAAGAAATTACTCTGGATGATCTTTCGTCCGGTGATGTGGTCATCAGGGCACAGTATTCCAGCGTCAATTACAAGGACGCTCTCGCGGCCACCGGCAAAGGCAAAATCCTGCGGCGCTTTCCGCTGGTGGGCGGCATTGATGCGGCCGGCGTCGTGGTCACATCAACGGATCGCCGTTATAAAAAGGGCGACAAAGTACTGGTGACTGGCTGCGGCCTCAGTGAAGACCACGACGGCGGCTATGCGGAATACGTGCGCGTGAAAGGCGAGTGGGTGATTCCGTTGCCGAAAGCGTTCACAACCCTGACTGCCATGATGCTGGGAACGGCTGGCTTTACTGCCGCGCTCGCCATCCATCGCATGGAGCACAACGGTCTGCATCCCAGAGGCGGGCCGGTGGTGATCACCGGCGCCACGGGTGGTGTGGGCAGTCTCGCCGTCAATATGTTGTCGAAGCGCGGTTACGAGGTGGTCGCCGTCACCGGCAAGCGCGAAGCGCAAGAGTATCTGAAGCAGCTGGGCGCGAGCTCCATCCTGTTGCGTGGCGAGATCAACTATGGCTCGCGGCCACTCGAACGCACTCAATGGCAAGGCGCAGTGGATAATGTGGGCGGCGAGATGCTCGCCTGGCTCACCCGCACTACCGGCTGGTGGGGCAGCATCGCCAGCATCGGCCTGACCGGCGGCCATGAGCTGCATACTACGGTCATGCCGTTCATCCTGCGCGGCGTGAATCTCCTGGGTATAAATTCCATGGCCACGCCGCGTAAGCTGCGGCTCAAGGTGTGGGATCGCCTCGCGACAGACCTCAAACCGCCGAAACTCAAATTGATTGCTGCCAGTGTCATCCCTTTCGATGATCTGCCCGGTGTATTTCCGAAGATGCTGGAAGGCCGCCAGCGCGGCCGCATCGTGGTGAAGATTGCTGGAACGTCTTGACGACATAGCGTCAAAACGTCATACTTGATTCATGAACGAAACCACCCGCGCCACAATTTATCTGGATTCCGACCTGCACCGCGCCTTGCGCCTCAAGGCTGCCAGCACCCATCGAGCCATTTCGGAACTGGTGAACGAGCTGGTGCGCCACGCATTGGCAGAAGATCAGGAAGATCTGGCTGCGTTCGAGGCGCGCGTCGCCGAGCCTAGCCTGAGCTATGAACAATTGCTCAAAGATTTGAAGGCGCATGGCAAGCTATAAGCTGGTCTTCAAAAAATCCGTTGCCAAGGACCTGCGTAAAATCCCAAATCAAGACGTGGCTCGTATTCTGGCCCGTATCCGCACACTCGCGGACGATCCGCGGCCAGCCGGTGCCGAAAAGCTCAGTGGCGACGAGAAATACCGCCTGCGACAAGGCCATTATCGTATCCTCTACTACGTGGACGACGCGGAAATCTGCGTGACGGTGGTGAAAGTTGGCCATCGGCGCGAGGTGTATCGCCGCTGAGCCGGTATGACGATAAATAACGTAAACCGGTAAAATACCCGGCTTCCGCCCATCAAGTCCCGCAGGACCAAGGACAAGTCATGGCCCAGGTCGAATCCGCCGGCGCACGGCTCTGGTCCGCGCTCGATGCCGAACGCCCGCTGCAGGTGGTGGGCGTCATCAATGCTTACAGCGCGCTTCTGGCCGAGCGCGCCGGATTCAAGGCGCTGTATCTCTCCGGCGCGGGTGTGGCGAATGCGTCCTTCGGTCTTCCGGATCTCGGCATCACCTCGCTCAACGATGTCTGCGAGGATATCCGCCGCATCACCGGTGCCACCCGTCTGCCGCTGCTGGTGGATGCGGATACCGGCTGGGGCGCGGCCTTCAACATCCAGCGTACGGTGAAGGAAATGTTGCGTGCCGGTGCCGCCGGTCTGCATATCGAGGACCAAGTGGCTGCCAAGCGTTGCGGTCACCGTCCCGGCAAGGAACTGGTGGCGGCGGATGAAATGTGCGACCGTCTCAAGTCCGCGGCGGACGGCCGCAGCGATCCGAGATTCGTCATCATGGCGCGCACCGATGCGCACGCGGTCGAGGGCCAGCAAGCCGCCGTGGAGCGCGCGTTAAGATACGTGGAAGCCGGTGCCGACATGATCTTTGCCGAAGCGCTCACTACTCTGGATGAATACCGGCAATTTACCCAGTCTGTAAAGGTTCCGGTGCTCGCCAACATCACCGAATTCGGCAAGACACCGTTGTTCACCACCAAAGAACTGGCAGATGCCGGTGTGCGTTTGGCCTTGTACCCGCTGTCAGCATTCCGCGCCATGAGCAGGGCAGCGGAGAAGGTGTACGCCGTACTTCGGAAAGACGGTACACAGAAATCCGTACTTGACAGCATGCAGACGCGTGCCGAGCTATATGAGGTTTTGAATTACCTTAGCTACGAAAAGAAACTCGACAAATTATTCAAACGGTAAAATCTTTTGTCCCCTCTCCCCTTGGGGGGGGTGAAATGGCCACACTGGACTTTCGGGCGAAGCAGGGAAGCGCAGCCCGAAAGGAAAGGGTGAGGGGATAATCTCACCATACGCAGGAGAATTTCATGAACGAGAATAAACCTGGCTTCAAACCCAAAAAGTCCGTGGCCCTGTCCGGCGTCACCGCCGGCAATACCGCACTCTGCACCGTCGGCCGCAGTGGCAACGACCTGCACTATCGCGGTTACGACATCCTGGATATCGCCGACAAATGCGATTTCGAGGAAGTGGCTTACCTGTTGATCTACGGCAAGCTGCCGAACCGTGCCGAACTCAAGGCCTACAAAAC
>JBOIBC010000151.1:0-4365 GCA_050739295.1 Gammaproteobacteria bacterium | reverse complement strand
GCTGGGCATCGGTTACTGCATCGGACATCTGTCGCGGTTTGTGGCCGGCCGGCGCCGGCGCGTCACCCTGACCAACTTGCGGATGTGTTTTCCGGAACTGGATGAGAGGGCACGCCGGCGGATTGCGAAAAAACATTTCGCTTCCCTCGGCATGGGCATCATCGAATTCGGCATGTGCTGGTGGATGAGTGAAAGGCGTTTACGCCGTTTGGCATACGAAGTGCGCGGTGTGGAACATCTGCAGGCGGCACGCGCGCAGGGACACGGCGTGCTGCTGCTCGCGGGTCATTTCACCCAGCTTGAAATGGTCGGCCGTATCCTCGGTATGCAAACCGATCTGCATTTGATGTACCGGCCCATCCCAAACCCGGTCATCGAAGAAGTCATGCGTCGCAACCGTGAGCGTCTGTTCGACCGCGCCATTCCACGCAGCGACGTGCGCCAACTGCTCAAGAGTCTCAAGGAAGGTAAACCCGTCTGGTACGCGATCGATCAGGGCTACCGCGGCAAGGGCAGCATCATGGTACCGTTTTTCGGTATCTCCGCGCCCACCAGTCCCGCGCTCTCGCGCGTGGCGCAAGCCAGCCGCGCACCGGTGGTACCGTTTTTTGGTGAACGCCTGCCTGGAACTCGTGGTTATCGTCTATCTATCTATCCTGCGCTGGCAAACTTTCCCACCGACGATCCTGTGGCGGATACGCTGCGCATCAACAAACTGTTGGAAGAAAACATCCGCCGCGCGCCGGAACAATATCTCTGGAGCCATGACCGCTTCAAGGTCGTGCCACGGGATTAGAACCTATTTCAGAACGGCTGCACTCGCGACGTTTTTGAGATAGGTTCTAGTTATTTTGTTCCATTGTTATAGCCTTCAAGAAACGAAGGCCACGCATAATCTTCCTCGAGACTCGGAACAGCGAGCTTGCGCAGCGAGCGCAGCAAACGCTTCAGATTTGCTTCCTGCCACTGCACACTCGGTGAACGGCGCTCACCGCGATCGAAGTCAATCAGATAGACATCGTTGCGGCTGTCTACAAGAATGTTGTGGGCGTTAAGGTCTGCATGATAGACGCCGGCGTTGTGGAAACGGCGGATACAGGCACCGATATTTGGCCACGGCAGGAACTCGGGACTGGTATCTTTCAATCGCGCCGCCAGTGAATGCGTGTCGGGAATCAGACGAGTAACCAGGTCGCCGCGATACGCAAGCCCATGGCGTATCGCCTGTGCCGCCACCGGCTGCGGCACAGGCAAGCCATCTCTATATAGTTCCGCCAGCAGCTTCCATTCACGCCAGGGCCGGGTGTTCTCCAACCCCTGCCAGAGGTAATAATCTCGGCTGATATGCCGGACCAAACCGCCGCGGCGGTAATGGCGCAGCACCCACTCGCCATTCCCGCCCGCCACTATCCAGGTATTGCCACGCCCTCCCGCCGCACCACGCAAAGCCGCGTGCTGTGCCCAATGACCCGCGGAGAACAGTTCCTCGCCCGCGTAGCTTGCGAGTGCATCATCGTATAGGATGAAACCCCGTTTTGTGGTGACTGTACGTTCAGCCATCCGTCATGCCCCAAGTGATGAAACCACACGATTCTGTCTGCATCCTGCGTCTGTCCGCCGTAGGTGATGTGTGCCACACGCTCCCAGTAGTGCGCAGCCTGCAAGCCGCCTGGCCTGATACACGTTTCACCTGGATCATCGGCAAACTGGAAGCCGGCCTGATGGGGGATATTCCCGGCATCGAGTTTATCATCTTCGATAAATCCAAAGGCTTGGGCGCCTATCGTGAGTTACGCCGGACATTGCAAGGTCGGCGTTTCGACCTGCTGCTGCATATGCAGATGTCGCTACGTGCGAGCATGGCGAGCACACTGGCGGTACGCGCACCCGTGAAACTGGGGTTCGACCGCCAACGCGCCCACGACTGGCAGTGGCTGTTCACCAACCGGCGCATCCCCTATAAACCACACCAACATGTGATGGACAGCTTCTTCGGTTTCGCCGAGACCTGTGGTGTCAGTGAACGAGTGCTGCGCTGGGACATTCCAATACCTGAGGAAGCACAAGCGTTTGCTCAAATACGGATACCGGACAACGTTCCTACGCTGATCATCAGCCCCTGTGCCAACGCGCGCTTCCGCAATTTCCGCAACTGGCGTGCGGATTATTACGCCGCAGTGGCGGATTACGCCGCTGACAAACTTGGTCTGCGGGTGTTGCTTTCTGGTGGACCCAGCGATGTGGAGCGCGAATACGGTGCTGCCATCCTGCAGGCTGCAAATACTCGGCCTTTGGATCTCATCGGAAAGACTAATCTCAAGCAATTGTTGGCATTATTGAGCCGCACCACGGTGCTCATCTCGCCTGACTCGGGGCCGGTGCACATGGCCACCGCCGCGGGCACCCCCGTCATCGGCCTGTACGCCAGCACTAATCCGGACCGGGCAGGACCCTATTTAAGCCAGCGCTGGCGTGTGAACCGCTATCCCGACGCGCTGCGCAAATTCAATCAGCAGGAACCCGACGCTGCGCCCTGGGGCACACGGGTACGTGATCCAGGTGCGATGGATTTAATCAGTGTTGCGGATGTTAGAAGCAAGCTGGATGAACTGATGACGGCACGCACGCGCGGTGAGAAGCTGCTTTCGATGGGGTAGGAGCGGTCCCTTGATCGCGATTTCCTTATCTCTAATGAAATCGTATCCAAGTCAAAGTGATTGACCACTTTTGGTAAAGCAGGCAGGTAACACAACCGTGAGTAACGGTGGGAACCCGGTTCGCTTTCTTCGGACTCACGAATGCCAGCCCCCGGCCAGTAACGATCAGTCACCGCCTCTGTTTAGTCGCTCAGTAGCGGTCGTTAAAGGTGTGCGTTAATTTGGGTCGTGGAATGATCGGATGCGAAAACCGCAATATCAATGGCTACCGACGATGCAGGGCCGCAATCAACGGACAGGACACGTTGCCACGCCGCGCACGGCACTTGTCAACCAGAGTGGATAACGCCGTCTTGATCCGCGCGAGGTCAGCAAGCTTGGCGCGCACATCGGCAAGTCGCAGCGTGGCCAGCTCAGCCGCCTCGCTGCAATGGGTGCCGTCCTCGAGTTTCAGGAGCTCCCCGATCTCGTCCAGGCTGAACCCCAGCCGCTGTGCGCGCTTGATAAACCCCACCCGCTCCACATCCGCGCTGTCATAGCGACGCATGCCGCGGTAGGGGCGAGCGGGCGTGGGCACTAGCCCCTTGCGCTGGTAGAAGCGGATCGTCTCCACATGCACCCCGGCCTGTTTGGCGAAGCTGCCGATGGTCAGGCGCGCCGACTCGTCATGCATGGTGCTTGACTCCGTAGTCAACTACGGGCGTAACGTTAGCACACCCTCATCCATAAGGTATTGCGGAGGCGTTCCCATGAATCAACTCAGCCGCTGGGCCGATAAAACCGGCGTGATCGGGATCATTGTTTCCAGCATGGGCTGCGCCATGTGTTTTCCGGCGATGGCGAGCATTGGTGCGGCCATCGGCCTGGGCTTCCTGACCCAATGGGAATCGGTATTCGTGCATCTATTGATACCGTTGTTCGCGCTGCTGGCGCTGCTCGCCAATGCCTTGGGCTGGTTCAACCACCGTCAATGGCACCGCAGCCTGCTGGGAAGCATCGGTCCCGCTATTGCCTTGATCGGCTGGTACACCTTCATCGCCGGTGTACTCCCGACAAATGGCGCCCGCGGTGTTTTGTACGCCGGCTTGGCCGTCATGCTGTTGGCAGGAATCTGGGATCTGGTCGCGCCTGCACGCCACCGCCGCACAGTGGACGGCGTGAGACCGACGCCGGACCGGGGCTGACGCCTTACGATGGTCGAGGGTCTGAAACTCGCTGCGCCGACCTTCCACAAGGACGTCAGACAACTGTCCGGCTGCGCGGATTGAGCTCTCTCTATTTCAACATCGAGATACAAGACTATGAACACTGATACCTATGACGTGATCGTGATCGGCACCGGCACGGCCGCCGGCGTCACTGCTACAAGTTGCCGCAAAGCAGGCTGGTCGGTGGCGATCATCGATCACCGGCCTTTTGGCGGCACCTGCGCGTTGCGCGGTTGCGACCCGAAAAAGATGCTGATCGCCGCCACCGAAGTGATAGACGGCTTCGCGCGCATGGGCGCCATCGGCACCGTGAAAGGCGATATCAGCATCGACTGGGCCGCGCTGCAGCGGCACAAGCGTTCGTTCACCGACCCGGTGCCTGAAAAACGCGAGCAAGCGTATCGCAAACGCGGGATCGACAGCTATCACGGCCGCGCACGCTTTACCGGGCGCAATACGGTGGCCATAAACGAACAGATCCTGAGCGCAAAGCATATCGT
>JBOIBC010000150.1:0-4380 GCA_050739295.1 Gammaproteobacteria bacterium | reverse complement strand
CAACCGGCCCGCCAGTTCTTCTCTCGAATAGGGTATTTTACTTTCGTAGTAACACCGGCCGATGACATACATGATGTGCAGCGCCAGACGTTCCAGGGTGTGCCCACCGACATCCTGGTAACCTTGGCCATGGCGCACCAGTTCCGGGTTCTGTACATAGAACGCCACCTGTGCGCCCACGAACAGGATGAGCCAGCACAGATACAGCCACGCCATGAACATGAGCAGAATGGCAAAACCGGAATAGATGACCGTGAGGCGCGTGGAGGATACGGTCAGCACCGCGAAGGCCCAGCTCGCCAACTCCCACAGAATGCCGGCGAATATGCCCCCTGAGAGTGCGGCGCGGAATTGCACATAAGTATGCGGCATGAAGACATAGATGAAGGTGAAGGCGCCGATCACCAGCAGATACGGCAGCACCTTGATTGCGACAACCAGCAGCGGGCCGAGGGGCGCCATATCTTTTATGTATTGCGCCATGGTGTGGCTGCTGATTGCGGCCGTGATGACGAGTGCCACGACCAGCAGCAGTGGCCCGATGAGCATGATGCTTAGGTAATGACTGAAGCGCTCGCTCAGACTGCGCACTTCGCGCACGCGCCAGATGGAGTTGAGGCCTGTCTCGACTTTCTGCACCAGCGATATCACCGCGTAGAGCAGCACCAGCAGGCCGATGATGCCGAGCACGCCGACCTTGATGTTGTCCACGAAGTTGAGAATCTTTGTGGATATCTCCGCGCCTTTTTCCCCCAGTGGCGCGAGAAAATTGAACAATAACGGTTTGAGGCTTTCCTGTACGCCGAATGCCTTGAGGATAGCGAACACGAATGCCAGCAGCGGCACGATGGCGAGCAAACTGGTATAGACCAGGCTCATGGCGCGCAGCGTGATTTCGCCAGTGGCGAAATCCTGGATAAGCACCTGGATCATGCGCAGCCAATAGATCAGCAGGCGTTTGTGTACCGGCATGGCATGCAGGTCGCTATGCCACACGTACCTGTTGATTGCTTTCAGGATTCTGCTTAGCACTGATGATCCTCGCGGCTCACAAAGCTTATTCTAGCCTCAAGCCGGACGGCGCACGCAGATTCCTTTGGCATTCAGCCTGATGTCCGCGTCGTTGAGGCCGTTGCCGATGAGATTCACAAGCCTCTGAGCGTTGCGTTCATCACGGGTCGAGCGCCAGCGGCGGCTCGTCCAGCATCGGCAACTGCTCGCGCAGGCTCTGGATGTGTTCCTCCCAATAGCGCGGCGCGTCGAACCAGGGGAAGGCGCGCGGGAAGGCCGGGTCATCCCAGCGACGTGCAATCCAGGCAGCGTAGTGGATCATGCGCAGTGTTCGCAGCGCCTCGACCAGATTCAGTTCCATGGGGTTGAAGTCGGCAAACTGGCGATAGCCTTCCATAACGTGACTTAACTGGACTTCCATTTCGGCGGGAGAGCCGGACAGCAGCATCCACAAATCCTGCACCGCCGGGCCGGTGGCGCAGTCGTCGAAATCCACGAAATGCGGCCCCGCGTCAGTCCACAACACGTTGCCGGGGTGACAGTCCCCGTGTAGCCGGATACTACGCACCTGACCCGCGCGCTCGTAACAACGTTCCACGCCCGCCAGCAGCAATTCAGTCACTTCCCGGTAACGTGGCGCCAGCTCCGGCGGCAGGAAGCGGCTGTGCAACAGAAATTCCCGCGGTTCCCGGCCGAAGGTATCGCTGTTCAGATGCAGACGATGCCCGAACTTTCGCGCCGCACCGATGGTGTGGATGCGGCCGAGGAAGCGGCCCAGCCATTCCAATTGATCGGGCCGTTCCAGATCCGGAGCGCGTCCACCCTGGCGCGGAAACAATGTGTAGCGGTACTCAGCGCAATGCAACAGAGTTTTTCCATCGGCATCCGTCAGTGGCGCCACCACCGGCAGTTCCGCTTCCGCCAACTCCTTCAAGAAAGCGTGCTCTTCCAGAATGGCCGCATCCGGCCAGCGTCCGGGGCGATAGAATTTGGCGATGACCGGTGACTCGCCTTCGATGCCCACCTGATAGACCCGGTTCTCGTAGCTGTTGAGGGCCAGCAGGGTGCCATCAGTCAGCCGGCCGGTGACTTCCACCGCGGTCAGGATCGTATCCGGAGTGAGATTCTGGTAAGGCGCGGCGGAAGCGGGTACGTCATGCATGCGGCCAGTTTATCGGAATCGGTGACCGTCCTGCGTGGCGCGATCGCTACAGTTATTCCAGCGTCGCGGTGGTGTACTTCTTCGCGAGTCGCTGGAAGCGCAGATCGGCGCGCAACGGGCTATACATCGGATTGATGGCGAGGTCGTTGCAAGCGATGGGGTCAGCCGGACAGGAGCTTTCCAGCAGTTGCAGCGCGGACTCGGTCTCGTCAAGCGCGAGATACATCTGTAGCAAGTTGCCCGCGACATCCTGATTGGACGCATGCCGGCTCAGGGCCTTAAGCGCGGCGAGCGCCTGCGGACGCAGGGCCGGGTTGACGAGCGCCTGATAGGTGAGCCTTCCGGCCGCGACCTGCTGCTTGTCCACCTCGGTGGCGGGTTGCACGCGATCGAAGGCCGGCACCATCTGATTGTACCGGTGCAATTGCTGGCAGGCGTAGGCCAAACTGAATGCGCTGTCCACGAACTTGGGATCGAGCCGTAGCTCGGCCTCAGCCGCAGTGATTTCCTGCGACCAGTCGCCGAGATCCTGAGCATATACGACCAGATCGTTCCAGGCGGGGACGAAATCGGGATCCAGCAGGATGGCTTCCCGATACTCCGTCAGCCCCGGCTTCATTGCCAACACAGTTCCGTAGTCAACATGCGCGCCCGCATTGCTGGGGTCGAGCGCCAGCGCCTTGCGGTATTCCACCCGCGCCTTGGCGAAATCGGGCGGATCGGCGCTCGAATCCGCGAAACCCAAGGCTACCAATGCAGGAGCATTGCGTGGATCGAGCGCCAGCGCTTTTTGCGCATGTGCACGCGCTATCGGCAGCGTGGTTTTAAGCGGCAAATCGGAGCGTTGCGTCAGTTCGAGCAGCGCGCTAGCGAGCAGCGCATGCGCGTCGGCGTAGTCGGGATCGAGTGCGAGCGCCTGCTCGAAGTCCTGGCGTGCGGCTTTGAGACTTGCGGCGTCAAATTTTTCTGCGAGCGCGCGGGCTTTCAGCACCAGTTCGTGGGCTTCGGGGTTGCGGGTGCCGCCCGCGGGTAGATCGGCTTGCGCAAACTTAACCTGCAGCGCCTGGGCGATGGCTTGTGAGACCTGATCCTGCACGGTGAAGATGTTGGCGAACGTATCGTCGTAGTGGTGCGACCACACCTGATAGCCGGTGACGGCGTTAATTAGTTCCACGACAATTCGCACTTGGCCGCCTTCGCGCATGATGTTGCCGTGCAGGATATTGGCGACGTTCAATGCCTTGCCGATGTCGCGGGCCGATGCGCTGCTGTTGCGGTATTTTGACGCAGTATCCCACGCGATTACCCTGAGCGCAGGATTTTGTCCGAGCGCGTCGGTCAACTCCTCGGTGATGCCGTCGCTGAAGTATTGCTGTTTCGGATCACCGCTCAGGTTCTGGAATGGCAACACCACCAGCGTATCGGCGGGCGGGTTGAAGGCGGGCGCAGCTAGTTTGGCCTGGGCCGCTGCCTGTTCGGCAACGATCCGCGCCGCGTGCCGCTCAGTGAACTTGAAGGCGTAAATCCCCGAGACCACCACCGCAGCGATTACGATTGGCGTCACAATCGCGCCCAACTTCCAGTGCCGCTTCTGCCACGCGGTCTGCTGTGCTGGATCCGCGGGTTTCACCAGCAGCCAAGTGAGCACGATGACCACCGGAAAGCTCGCGATCAGAATGATGATGACCACCGGCACTGCCGCGGTCCAACCGAAGTACGGGAAGGCCCGCGCCACCACCTGGATGCCGATGGCGATGGCCGTGCCATAGCCGACCGCCACCCGGTAGATGTGATGCTGCTTCAGGCGTACAAAGAAACCCGGTTGAGTATTTGTGGATTCCACGCTTGTGGTTCTCCTGCCAAGGACCATAGCCTAGCGCAAGTCGCAGGAGCAGGCACATGGGGCGAGCAGAATCTGCCGAATACCCCGTGCAGGTGTGGGTGGCGTGCCCATGGGTTAGGTATTGCCAATAGGCACACAGACGTTGCTCCGGTATGCTTTGGTGCGATTGAATGTCGCGTTAATCCATTTTTATTTCCCTCGCCTCCCGTCTAGGGGGAGAGACAAATAAAAATCCCCTCTCACCTTGCGGGGTGAGGCGGGACGGTCGAAGCACCGCTTCGACCCATCGAACGGGTGGTCATGGATGGCCACCCTGGACTTTTGGTCGAAGCAGGAAAGCGCAACTCGAGAGGGGAGGATGAGG
>JBOIBC010000149.1:0-4391 GCA_050739295.1 Gammaproteobacteria bacterium | reverse complement strand
GGATGGGCGTGTCCGGCGATCATCGGTCCCCAGGAGCCCACATAATCAATGTAGCGCCGGCCGCTGGCGTCATACAGGTGCGCGCCTTCTGCGCGTGAGATGAAAACCGGTTTGCCGCCGACGCCCTTGAAAGCGCGCACCGGCGAATTCACACCGCCGGAGATATAGCGTTGGGCTTCAGTAAATAAATTGTTGGTCACAAGTTGATCCTGGTTATCTCAGCATTTTGTGGGAGCGGCGATACTCGCCGCGATACTGAGAGTGAGGAATCGTGACGGAGACCGTCACTCCCACAATAGATGGCCGCGGTTCATTGAAACAACCGCGCATAGCGTCGTGCCGCGGCCTCGATATCAGTCTGTGAGAATAGCCCGCTGATAACCGCCAGCATGTCGGCACCGGCGCTTGTCAATGCTTCGCCATTGTCCGGAGTGATGCCTCCGATGGCGCAGATGGGTACGTTTAATTGCCGGTGTACATCCTTTAGTAAAGAAAGCGGTACGAGTGTTGCATCCGGTTTCGTAGGCGAGGGAAAGAAGCTGCCGAAGGCCACGTAATCGGCGCCGGCGTGGATCGCTGCCACGGCCTGTTCCAGTGAACCGTAGCAGGATACACCGATGATGGCGCGCGGACCCAGTTGCACCCGTGCGTTCTGGAGTGGCGTGTCGTGTTGGCCAAGATGCACGCCGTCGGCGCCGACGGTGGCTGCGAGGTTCGCGTCATCGTTGATGATCATCGCCACTTCGTGATCGTGACAGAGTTGCACCAGCGCCCGGGCTTCCCGTTCACGGCGTGTTTTCTCGTCGGTCTTGTCGCGGTATTGCACCAGCCGCGCACCGCCGCGGATGGCAGCCTCCACCGCCGGCAGCAACTTTTCATCGGGTGTCAGGCGGCTGTCAGTGACCGCGTACAAGCCGCGCAGCGATTGGCTGTGGAGGCTCATGGCCTGACCTGCCGATTTGGTATGGCTTGGCCCTTGCCCAGTCGCCACCCTTGTTTCAAAGTCTCCCAGGTATAGCGTTGGGCCTGTTCAACTGCTTCGAGTGGCGCATAGCCGCGTGCGAGCAGTGCAGCGATGGCGGATGCGAGAGTGCAACCGGAACCATGATACTTGCCCGGCAGCCGTGGCCAGGAAAAACTTTTTTGCGTGCCGTCACCGCTGAAGAGGATATTTTCCACATCGGCAGTATCCTCGTCAGCACCCTTGATGAGCACATGTTGGCAGCCGTGCGCCAGCAATGCAGCAGCTCGAGATTTTGCGTCGGCCCCCTCGGGCGCCAGCCGGCGGCTTTCATACGCATTCGGCGTAACAATGGCAGCGAGCGGCAGCAATGTCTCCAGATACACGCTGATCAGTGCTTCCTCCGCCAGTACCGCACCGCCACCGGCTATCAGAACCGGATCCAGCACTACCGGAGTTTCTGTATGCGCTTTCAGTATCTGTGCCACGGCTTGTGCAGCAGCGGAAGTGACTATTAGACCGAGTTTAATGGCAGCCACCGGCAAATCCGCCAAGACAGTTTCTGCTTGCTGCACAATCAGTTGCGGCTGGATTGCCTCCACACGCGTGGCGTTCACCGTATCTTGCACTGTGATCGCCGATATTACCGGCGCAGGGTGCGCGCCTAGCGCGGTCACCGCTTGCATGTCCGCGGCAAGACCGGCGCCGCCTGAGGGGTCGTTGCCGGCGATGATCAGCACCACGGGTGGCAGAGTGGAGTCGTGCATGGATAAATTTTAACCCGAACGGGTTCCGCAGCCTGAAGCAGCGTGCGAAAATATGCCTCCTACGTTTGCCAAATCCATATGAACCTTGAAACCATGAGCACTGTTGCCCCAGTGTCCGCAAAGACCGCGATGAAAGCCTACATGTGCGTCATCTGCGGGTTTGTCTATGAGGAAGCCAAGGGGCATCCCGAGAGCGGCCTGCCACCGGGTACCAAGTGGGAGGATGTGCCGCTCAACTGGCACTGTCCGGATTGCGGTGCGGGGAAGGAAGATTTCGAAATGATCGAAATATAAAGAGGTGAGGGGTAAGGCATTGGAAGTGAGGAGCTAAGAGAAGAAACAAACTTAACACTGAATAAGTTGCAATAATACTTTTTGAACGCCTCACGCCTCACGCCTCACGCCTCACGCTCTTATAACTGTTCTACCTTGTACCCAGCCTTTTCAAAGCGCGCCAGCAGGCCGTCCGGACCCACCATGTGCAACGCGCCTCACGCCTCACGCCTCATGCCTCACGCTCTTACAACTGCTCCACCTTGTATCCAGCTTTTTCGAAGCGCGTCAGCAGGCCGTCCGGACCCACCATGTGCAACGCACCTACCACAACGAAGTACCGCCGTCCGCTGTGCAGCAAACGTTTTAGTCTTGGCATCCAGGCGCGGTTGCGGTCCGCGATCAAAAGTTTGTATGCCAGCGGATAGTTTTTGAAATCCTGCTGCATGATTTTTTCCAAAGCCTCTGTGTCACCTTTCTCCCACGCAGCAATCAGAGCACGCATTTCCGCCTGGAAGTTCCGCGCTTCGCTCAGGGATTGCAACAGCATGTCCTGCTGGACTTTCTCAGGCAGCCGTGCCAGCAGTTCGAGCTGGTAGTGGGGGGTCTCCAAGCCGATGACGCGCTTGCCCATCATCTGTGCCTCATCAGCGAAATGGTGGTCCACGCCGTCGCTCGCATGGAAGCCCGCCTGGGTCAATTGCATCTGCAGGACGGCGATGCTGCCCAGCCACGGACGCAGGCGGTCGAGCCGTGCCATGTCAATCCCGAGCTGCTGCGCGCCGGCCGCCACTTGCTGATAGACCGTGGGCGACAGTTCAGTGCGCAGGGATTTGCTCTTCGGGTAGGCGCCCATGCGCAGCGCTTTCTGCTGGACACTGGCAGGGTCCACCATGGTGAGATTGATTTCCTCCACCAGTGCCGTGGAATGTGCGAAATCAGTTTCCATCTCGGCGGGCAGCGGATAATCATCCGGGTTGAGCGCATGGATTGAACCGACCAGATAAAGACTTTCGTGGCCGCGGCTGATGCGCCACAGGAAATGGTGGGCAGAAACAGTTGATGTAGCTACTGCGCTTGAGGTACTGGCGTCGGGCGTAGCCGTAACTGCCGGAATGACACCGGTTGCAGAATACGCAGCGGCGGTTGCCATCGTGCCAAATAAAATTAACAGAGTACGGACGACGTGGTTCATTTTTGGAGTCCAGGCACAAAGGCTATTGAGTATCGGGAAAGCCATATTTTACATGTTTTGCAACAATTCAATTTCTGTATCAATCTGTCCATTTGTATACAACATTAGCCAGCGCATTCCGGGCGGTTTGGTATCTACGGCAAAATCCTTCGAGCCCGGCAGGAATTGGACGCAAGTGGATGGCGTGGCCATGAGCCGTACTCCTTGGCGTTTCGATTCAAATGTCTGGTGGATATGTCCCCAGAGCACGGCACGCACATTTTTGAACCGATCCACAACATCAAAGAATTCACCGGCGTTGTCGAGTGCGATGCGGTCCAGCCAGGCACTGCCGATGGGCACCGGTTGATGGTGCAGGGCTATCAGAATATTGAATTCATGTGAGTGCGCCAGTGCGCTTTCTAGGAATTCCAACTCAGCTTCGTCGAGGTGGCCTCCAACTTTCCCTGATGTCAGCGTATTCAGCAAGACAATCTGCCAGGCGCCGAGCGTGTGTACGCCGCCCACATGGGTGTGCGAGTTTGTAATGGAGCGCAAGGGGATGAGCGCGTCGTGATTGCCGGCAATGGCTGCCACTGGCGCGGCCAGCACCCGCAACATGTCGGATAGGGCGTTGTAACCCGCGGGTGATTCGTCATGTACCAGGTCGCCGGTGGCCAATACCAGATCAGGTTTTGGATGCCGCATCGCGGCGTCCAGCACGCGTCGCAAGGATTCCCGCGTGTTGACGCCGTAAAGCGTTTTTCCGGGTTCCGCGAACAGATGCGTGTCGGTAATCTGCAGCAGGCGGACGGGAGTAGAATCAGCGCTCATCAAGCACATATGCGGTGCAAGCCATGTCCAATCGTACCATCTCCATGACCGATCAGCTTTACGAGTATCTGTTGAAAGTTTCTCTACGTGAGCCGCCCATTCTCAAGCGTCTGCGGGAGGAAACCGCGAAACATCCCAAGCACAACATGCAGATCTCGCCGGAGCAGGGCCAGTTCATGCGCCTGCTGGTGCGGTTGATGGGCGCCAGTCGCTGCATCGAGGTGGGCGTGTTCACCGGCTACAGCAGTCTGTCGGTGGCTCTGGCGCTGCCGGACGAGGGCCGTATCATCGCCTGCGACGTGAGTGAAGAGTTCACCGCCGTGGCGCGACGTTACTGGAAGGAGGCGGGCGTGGAACGCAAGATCGAGTTGCGTCTCGCACG
>JBOIBC010000148.1:0-4393 GCA_050739295.1 Gammaproteobacteria bacterium | reverse complement strand
CATCAACGGTATCGAGGGCTTCTGGAGCTATGCCAAGCATGTGCTCTACAATTATCGCGGCGTTTCGCGCTACCATTTCCCCATGTACCTCAAAGAGATCGAATACCGTTTTAACCACCGCCGCGAGAACCTGTTCAAGCGGTTCCTGAAACTCTATTTTGGTTACGTTTCGCCCTAATTACCTTGTTTTTCGGGGCTCGAAAGTACACCACGGATCGTTACCGTGTTTCCCCATAAGGAAGACAGCTATGACACTCAAAGACAAAATCACCGCTGATATGAAGGACGCGCTGCGCGCCAGCGACAAGCCTCGCCTGTCGGTCATCCGGCTGATCCTCGCCGCCGTCAAACAACGTGAAGTGGATGAACGCATCCAGCTAGACGACACGCAAGTATTGGTGGTGCTGGACAAGATGGTCAAGCAGCGACGCGAATCGGTGGTGCAATACGAGAAAGGCAAACGCCAGGATCTGGCGGATCAGGAACTGGCTGAAATCAAACTAATCCAGACCTACCTTCCAGCGCGGCTTTCCGACGCGGAACTGGAGCGGCTGATCGCGGACGCCGTCAAAACCAGCGGCGCCACCACCATCAAGGATATGGGCAAGGTCATGGGTCTGCTCAAGCCGCAGGTACAAGGCCGCGCCGACATGGGCGTGGTGAGCGCGCGCATCAAGGCTAGACTTGGCGGCTGATCCGTAAAATCAGTACTGAGTTCTGTGTGCTGTACTTTATGAGAGAGTCAGCCAATCGCTAATCGCTCACTTAACTACACTCTTACCCAGCACCCGGCACACAGCACTTCTCTTGCAAATGGCACGCATTCCACAAGCCTTTATTGATGAACTCGTCAGCCGCGTGGATATCGTGGAAGTGATTGACGCGCGCGTGCCACTCAAAAAACACGGCCGCGAATTCACCGCCTGCTGCCCTTTCCATACCGAGAAAACCCCGTCTTTCACCGTAAGCCCGGCCAAGCAGTTCTTTCACTGCTTCGGCTGTGGCGTGCATGGCACCGCGCTGGGTTTCCTTATGGATTACGAACACCTGGACTTTGTGGAGGCCGTACGTCAGCTCGCTTCCATGGTGGGCATGGAAGTGCCGCAGGAAGCGAGTGAAACCCATTCGGATCTGGCGCCGTTGTACGCAGTGCTGGACCAGGCTGAGCGCGTATACCGTGAAGCGCTCAAGAACACGCCCGAAGCAGTCGCCTATCTGAAAAGCCGGGGTTTGAGCGGCGAGATCGCCGCGGAATTCGGCATCGGTTTCGCGCCCACCGGCTGGGACACGCTGCTCAAGAATCTGGGCAAAGAGGAAGTCGCGCAAAAAGACCTGCTGGCAGCCGGACTCATCATTCGCAAGGACGACGGCCGCTACTACGACCGCTTTCGCGAACGCATCCTGTTCCCGATCCGCGACAGCCGTGGCCGCACCATCGCTTTCGGTGGCCGCGTCATCGGCAATGAAGAACCAAAATACCTGAATTCGCCGGAAACGCCCTTGTTCCACAAGGGCCGGGAACTTTATGGCCTGTATGAAGCCCGGCAGGCGTTGCGCGATATTCCGCGCTTGCTGGTAGTGGAAGGCTACATGGACGTCGTGGCTCTGCATCAGCATGGCCTGCGTTACGCGGTCGCGACCCTCGGCACGGCCACCACAGCGGACCATCTCAAGAAGCTCTTCCGGGTTACGCCCGAACTCGTATTTTGCTTCGACGGTGACCGTGCGGGCCGGGCCGCGGCCTGGCGTGCGCTCGAAAACGCCCTGCCCGAAGCCCGCGAAGGCAGGCAGATCAAGTTCCTGTTCCTGCCCGAAGGCGAAGACCCGGACAGCCTGGTGCGCCAGGAAGGTAAGAACGCCTTCGAAGCCAGGTTCAAAGCGGCGGTGCCCCTGTCCAGTTTCCTGCTGGACAGTCTGGCTGCCCAAACGGACCTGGGCAGCCTGGATGGCCGGGCGCGGCTGGTGGAACTGGCCCGGCCGCATCTGGCTCGCCTGCCTGCGGGGGTCTACCGGGGAATGCTTACGGCTGAACTGGCTCAACGTGCCCAGGTGGATCCCGAAAAATTGACTATGCTTAATCAGCCAACGGGCGGCGTTGCCCCACTCCGCCGAGCGGCTTTCCAAAGCCAACTGGGCCGGAGGACGCCGGTGCGTAACGCAATCGTCCTGCTGCTCAACCAGCCGGCATTGGCGGCCCTGGCGGGCGACCCCGCGGCCTTGGACGGACTGGGTCTCAAGGGTGCGGAGGTTCTGAAGGCCCTGCTGGAATATGCCTTGGCCCATCCCCATATCACCGGGGCCGGCCTGCTTGAACATTGGCGGGATACGGAGATTGGAAACTACCTCATGAAACTTGCCCAGACGGAACTGGTCACGCCGATAGACGCCATGGAAAGCGAGTTCAAGGCGGTGATGGTCCAACTGACTGGCCGTCATCCCACAGAACAGAGGCTTTCCACACTGCTGGAAACCTCACGTCAGCGCGCCCTGGAAGCAGACGAAAAAAGCGAGCTTTCCCGTCTGCTCAAGGCGCGGCACGGGAATCCGCGCGGTTTCCAGTCATGAAGCGGTTGTTTTACCTGGAAAAACTGAGGTTTTCTGATAAAATTAGCGGTTCCCCTTCGGCGGCGCACCAGGCGCCGTTTTTCACGCGAGACACCATGAACGACCTGAAAGAAGACAAACAGTCGAAGCTCAAACTCCTCATCGCCAAGGGCAAGGAGCAGGGCTATCTCACCTATGCCCAGGTGAACGACCATCTGCCCAATGAGATCGTGGATCCCGAGCAGATCGAAGAAATCGTCGCCATGATCAACGACATGGGCATCCCGGTGCACGAAGAAGCCCCGGATGCCGATCAGTTGCTGCTGACCGAAGCGCCGGCGTCGTCCGCAGATGACGATGAAGCCGCGGAAGAGGCAGCGGCGGCGCTCGCCGCACTGGATGCGGAATTCGGCCGCACCACGGATCCGGTGCGCATGTACATGCGCGAGATGGGCACGGTTGAACTGCTCACCCGCGAAGGCGAAATCCGTATCGCCAAACGCATCGAGGAAGGTCTTTTGCAGGTGTTGTCCGCTGTGGCCACCTATCCTGCAACCTCGGAGCTGCTGCTCTCCGAATACGCCGGCATAGCCGAAGGCCGCACCAAACTCACGGACATCATCTCCGGTTTCATTGACCCCGATGCTGACATACCGGTGCAGGAAATGGCGCCTGCCGCGGAAACTCCCCCAGTCAGTGAGGCCGCGCCGACCGAGGAAGAAAACGAAGACAGCGAAAACAGCGACGAGGAGGAAGCACCGGTCAAAGCCAAGTCCGGCAAAGCGAATGACGACGAGGAAGAAGAGAGCGACGCGGATGCGGACGAGAGTCCCGTGGACACCGGACCTGATCCGGAGGAGGCCGCGCGCCGTTTCGCGCAGTTGAAGAAGCTGCACGACAAGGTGGTGAAGACCATCGCCAAACACGGCACCGCTCACAAGAGCACCATCCGTGTGCGCAAACAGTTGGCGGAAGCACTCATGCAGCTGAAGTTCACCCTGCGCATGACCGACGTGCTCACCGGCGGCCTGCGCCATATGGTGGACACTATCCGCTCTCAGGAACGCCAGATCATGGCTCTGTGTGTGGCCAAGGCCGGCATGCCGCGCAAGGACTTCATCAAGAGCTTCCCGGAAAACGAGACCAACACCCGCTGGATTGACCGTCAGATCAAATCCAAACGCAAATGGTCCTCGGCACTCAGCAAGCAAAAAGATGAAGTGGTGCGTCTGCAGCACCGTCTCATCGCCATCGAAAAAGAAGCGCACCTCTCGATCCTGGAACTCAAGGAAATCAACCGCCAGATGTCCATCGGCGAGGCCAAGGCGCGCCGTGCCAAGAAGGAGATGGTGGAGGCGAACCTGCGTCTGGTGATTTCCATCGCCAAGAAATACACCAACCGCGGACTGCAATTCCTGGATTTGATCCAGGAAGGCAACATCGGTCTCATGAAAGCAGTGGACAAGTTCGAATATCGCCGTGGTTACAAGTTCTCGACCTATGCGACCTGGTGGATACGCCAGGCCATCACGCGTTCCATCGCCGACCAGGCGCGCACTATTCGCATCCCGGTGCACATGATCGAGACCATCAACAAACTCAACCGCATCTCGCGCAGCATGCTGCAGGAGATGGGCCGCGAACCAACGCCGGAGGAACTGGCGGTCAAGATGGAAATGCCCGAGGACAAAGTGCGCAAGGTGCTCAAGATCGCCAAGGAACCGATTTCCATGGAGACGCCCATTGGCGATGACGAGGATTCGCACCTGGGGGATTTCATCGAGGACGGTTCGGTTACATCACCTGCGGATGCCGCCACCAACGAGGGCTTGCGCGAGCAGACGCATTC
>JBOIBC010000147.1:0-4404 GCA_050739295.1 Gammaproteobacteria bacterium | reverse complement strand
TCCCGGAGCCAGGGTGACTGCATACCGGCCGGGGCTCGCGCTTTCATGCTTATGGTCGAACGGCTCGGCAGCTTTTCCCGGATGCGTGCCAATGGTGCCGGTGGTTGGCAGGATCGGCACTTCGCCGCCGGCTGAACAGCCCGGACCCGACAGATGGGTGAGGCTGAATCCCTGTATCACGTGGTCCTTGTATGAGTAATCCCCGCCCTCGGGCCGCGATGGCGTGGTCGGACTGAAGCTCAGCATGCCGAACGGCGTGACCGCTCCCGGGAACGTGTCAACGTCGCCGGTAACCTTGCCGCCATTACCGGTGCCGATGAATGGATTGACGAAGGCCACAGGGTCGGTCGCCGCCGTGTTGTCACCAACGGCGTGGGACGACAGCGAAGGCTGGGCCATGGCGCAGACCGGCAACGTGGCGCCGAAGAGTACGGCAAGAAGACCTCTGCGAACCCGGCGCAGCGCTGGAGAGGTTTGATGTATCGTCGTCATTTCAATCATGTTCAATGTCCTTGCGGCCTGGAATGTGTGGGACCGTCGTACCCGCAATATGCGATCGACTGGCCCTATAGCCATAGTGTGCAATATATGTATGTTGCTCAAAATCGACTCTGACTTTAAAACTTACTCGCTGAATCATTTTCATTTAGCGCTGGCGCCTGCGATGAACGCATCAATGTTGCCATCCACCCGAGGCAACACTTTGAGGTTCAAATAAAGCATGTGCCCGACAGGGTAATAGTACTCGTGAATATTTTTGTACAGGGCTTGCGGCAAGCCCATATGATGCAACGTATAGTTGGTGGCGAAAAACGGCGTGGCGGTATCGTAGTAACCGTTGTTCATCATCAGTTGCATGCCGGGGTCGTTGCTCATGGCCCGTGCCAGTGCCGGTGCCACATTGGTTCCGCAGCAAGTTGTGCCATTGCCGACTCCCATCCCCAATGCGTCGAGTGGCGCTTTATAGTTCCACTTCCAGGCATGGAACGCGGCGAAACTGCTCTGCACGTAGGGCCGGTCACTGTGATAGTGCAGCGACTGGTTGACATAACGATTCATGGTGGCGGTGAGCGCGCCGGAATAGGCGCTGGTAGTGGCCCCCAGCGAACCGCGCCCCGGCTGCGGCAGCAGCGGTTGCAGTTGGTAGGTGGTGTAACGCTCATCGTAACGCCCGGTCATCGTATTATTGCCCATCACATTGCGGCGGAACACGGAGAGCGGGATACGCAGATCGGCCTTGAGCCAAAGGCCTTTCGGCAGACCGGTGTATTGACTGAGCTTTGCCGCGAGAGATTGTTTGTCGGCGGCGGAGAGCGCCGAGCCCTCAAACAGCGCGTGAGCATACGTGCCGCCCGCGAACTGCTCGACCTGGTGTACGAACGCGGGCAAATCCGGCGGCATCGGGTTCAAGCGGTGATGATACCAGGCCACCGCAGCATAGGAGGGCAGATAAGAGATGTACGGGAGATCGTTGCCGGGTGCTGAATTGATGCTCAGAAAGTCCAGCACCGTTGAGCACATGATCACGCCGTTCAAATAAATTCCCTTGTTTACCAGGTTGTTCGCCAGCACCGCGTTGCGGGTGGTGCCGTAGGATTCTCCGAGCAGGAATTTGGGCGAGTTCCAGCGCTGCTTGACTGTAAGGTAACGCTGAATAAATTGCGCGAAAGCCGAGGCGTCTTCACTTACGCCGTAAAAATCCTTGGGTTTTCCAGTGCCGACGATACGACTGTAGCCGGTGCCGATCGCATCAATAAACACCAGGTCGGTGCTCTTGAGAATACTGTATTGATTGGGTACCAGCCGATAGGGCGGCTGCGCGGCTTGGGCGTCGCCGGGCGCCGGCCACACAATGCGTTCGGGGCCGAAGCCGCCAATGTCCACCAAAGCCGACGCGAAACCCGGCCCCCCGTTGTACGCAAAAGTGATTGGTCGGTGGTTTGCATCTGCGCCATTTTCCGCGTATGCAATGTAGAACATGCTGCCGATGGG
Source organism: Gammaproteobacteria bacterium (assembly GCA_050739295.1). GTDB lineage: Bacteria > Pseudomonadota > Gammaproteobacteria > Natronospirales > REEB76 > REEB76. The sequence continues at coordinate 2,412 of JBOIBC010000147.1, read as the reverse complement.
TTTGTGCTTGGCATTCCTGAGCAGCAAGGTACCAGCGGTGGCGGTGTATTTGATGCTCTTGCCGTCAATCGCCACGCTATGACGCGTGACGGCACTGGTTTCTTTAGGCACCGGTAGCGCGGCAGTCTTGGGGCTAGGTGCTGGCCGGTGATGGATAGCGGGCGCTGGCGCGGCAAACAGTGGCGCGGTAAAAGCGCATAGCCCAGACAGAACCAATGGAATCAATAAGCGTTGCATGTGATCTTCTCCTTGTTGTGTGACATGGACCAATCTGCGGGACTAGTGATTTTGCATTCTATACCCGCCCGTAAAGAGCGTTTGATGGCACGCGCACACTGAAGGGCGGTAGCACGAGCGCCGCCACGCCGGATAGAGCCATCACCAGGATGCCGTGGGAAAAATGCGACCGCCCTGCCCAGCATCGGCGCACGCCCCGTCAATATGGCTCAGACCGTCGGTCGGTGCCACGCCGGAGGGATCCAAAACCAGTCTCCGAGGATTTAATAGTTAGTGTGCGTATAATACGTGGGCTAACAGCCATGAAACCGCAGTCCCGCAGACCGTCACGGCCCGCATGAATCATTCCACAAATGTCTCCGGAGTATTGTCATCCCCATGGACAAGCAACTGATTAAACGTTTCGTCATCCTCGGTGTTTTTCTAATCGTGTTGTTCGGCGCCATCTTCGGTTGGCGCTCCGTTGTCGCGGCGAAAACCCAGGCCGCTATGGCCAAGGCCGGTGCCCCGCAGGTTACGGTCTCCGCGGCTTCGGTCAAACAGACTAATTGGGCGTCCGAATTGCAGGCTACTGCCTCGCTGCAGGCGGTGCAGGGCGCCATGCTCACGCCGCAACTGGCCGGCATGGTTACCGACATCCGGTTCCATTCGGGGACCGAGGTCAAGAAAGGGCAACTGCTGGTGCAACTTAACGATTCCACCCAGCGCGCGCAACTACAGAATGACGAGTCGGCGCTCAAGCTCGGCAAAATCAAACTCGCCCAGCAACGCACACTCTACAAACAACACAACGCGAGCCAGCTTGCCCTGCAGGAAGCCGACACCACCTATACCCAGGCTCAGGCCGCGGTCAGTTCGGACCGCGCGACCATCGCCAAGCTCCAAATTCGGGCACCGTTCGCCGGTCATCTCGGACTGCGCCAGGTAAGCCTGGGGCAATACGTCGGAACCACGACGGCCGTCGTCAACCTGCAGCAATGGAATCCGATCTACGCCGTGTTCCAGGTGCCGCAGCAGCAACTGGCGCAACTGGCAACGGGGCAGCAGGTCGTGCTGAGCGCAGCCGGTCTCAAGCAGGAAAACTTTACCGGCAAGATCACAGCCGTCGGCGCCCAGGTCCAGAGCGGAACCCGCAATGTTCAGGTTCAGGCCACGTTCGCCAATCCCGATGCCGCCCTGCGTCCCGGAATGTACGGCGAAGTGACGGTGAAGACCGGGCAAGCCCGCAAGGTGCTTGCGGTGCCCGATTCGGCCATCGTCTACAACACCTATGGCAGCTACGTATACGTCATCGCGCAGGGTAAACAGGGCTTGGTCGCGAAGGAACAGAACGTACAGACGGGCGACTCGCGGAACGGCCTCACGATCGTCGCGCGGGGCCTCAAGGCGAATGAGCGCGTGGTTACCTCGGGACAGGTCAAATTGCATTCGGGCGCGGCAGTCACTATCGCGCCAGCTGCGGCGAGCACACCGAACACGGCCACCGCGGACGCAGCGGGAAGCGCCACATGAGCGAATCGCGAGGACGCTGGACGGATCTGTTCGTTCGCCGGCCGGTGCTGGCGATCACGATTGCGCTGCTGGTCGCGATTCTCGGCCTGTTCAGCTTTTTCAGCCTGAAAACCCGTGAGTATCCCAACCTGACCAACACCGTCATCAAGGTATCCACCAGTTATTCCGGCGCGAGTCCGCAGACGGTGCAGAGTTTTATCACCCAGCCGCTCGGGCGCGTGCTGGGCCAGACGCCGGATTTGGACTATCTCACGTCCTCGAGCTCCCAGGGATCCTCGACTCTGACGCTCTACATGAAGCTCAATAGTAGCCAAGCCAAGGCGCTCGGCAACGTCCAGACCGAAATCACCCAGGTGCAGGACCAGTTGCCCGCGAACAGTCATCCGCCCGTAGTCAACGTGTCTTCGGGACACCAGACCTCGCTCATGTACATGGCTTTTTACAGTCCCGGCAAAGTCATGAGTCCGGCGCAAATCACCGATTACGTGGTCCGCAATGTGCAGCCGCTGCTGCAGACGGTCAGCGGGGTTTCCCAAGCCCGGATTATCCCCGGCGGCAGCGGCGGTAACGGCAACACGCTCGCGATGCGGGTATGGCTCAATCCCGAGGCCATGACCGCCTACGGCGTTACGTCCGCCGATGTCGAACAGACCCTGGAGAACC
>JBOIBC010000146.1:0-4405 GCA_050739295.1 Gammaproteobacteria bacterium | reverse complement strand
CACGAAAACGAAACGCTTCACCGGCGACTTCCACGGACTGGTTATCGAGACTCACCAAGTGCATCTCGATGCGGCCTTCGCTTGCGTTGTACACGGCCCGGTGACGAAAACGGCTGACATCGAAATCAGCCTTCAGCTCGCGATTGATATGCATCAGAAGATTGAGATTGAAAGCGGCAGTGATACCGGCCGCATCATTGTAAGCGCGTTCGAGAACTGCCGGATCTTTTTGCAAATCCACACCGATGAGCAGTCCGCTCTCCGGCCCCGCCATGCGCCGCAGTTGTTTGAGCAGGCGTATGGCAGCGGCTGGTTCGAAATTGCCGATGGTGGAACCGGGAAAGTAAATCACGGTGCGGGCAGCACGACGGCGCGGCACCGGGACGGCAAACGGCTGGCTGAAATCCGCGCATACCGGCAGGACTTCCAATTCCGGATACAGCTGGTTCAGGTGGTCCGCGGCATTCACCAGGTGCGTGCAGGAAATATCTACCGGCACATAGGCCGCGGGCCGTGACAGATGCTCCAGCAGCAGGCGGGCCTTGAGACTGCTGCCACTGCCGGGCTCCACCAATAGCACACGTGGTCCGAGTGCGGCAGCCATATCAGCCACGTGCGCTTCCATGATGCCGAGTTCGGTGCGCGTGGGGTAATACTCGGGCAGTTCGCAGATGGCGTCGAATAGTTGCGAACCGCGGGCATCGTATAAATATTTGCTGGACAGCATCTTTTGTCGTTCGTGCAGTCCGCTGAGTACTTCCTCACGCATGTCGGCCGCACGTGGATGGTAGTCGTGCAAAGTGACGGACAGGGCCTGGGATATCTGCATGTCATTCATCCTTGGCGAGGCGGATTCCCATGAACTGCCAGCGCTGATGTGGATAGAAAAAGTTACGGTAGGTCGCGCGCATGTGCGAGGCCGGCGTGGTGCAGGAGCCGCCGCGCAGCACCATCTGATTCACCATGAATTTGCCGTTGTATTCACCCAGCGAACCGGCCAGTGGTTTGAAACCCGGGTAAGGTGCATAAGCGCTCGCCGTCCATTCCCAGACATCGCCGAAAAATTGCGTATCGTCCGATTCCGCAACACGAGGATGGAACAGTCCGCTCTCCACAAAATTGCCCTGAACGGGATGGTCGGCCGTGAACGTTTCCCATTCCGCTTCCGTGGGCAGACGTGCACTTGCCCAACGGGCATAGGCATCCGCTTCGTAGTAACTTACGTGACACACCGGTGCATTTGCATTCAGTTCCCGCTCGCCGCCCAAGGTAAATTCGGCAGTCATGTCCTTATTCCAATATAAAGGCCGCATCCAGCTTTCTTTTTGCAGTGTGGCCCAGCCGTCCGATAGCCACAGTTCCGGGGTTTCGTAACCACCGGCATGGATGAATTCCCGGTATTCGCCATTGGTGGCCAGACGCGATGCCATGGCATGCCGCTGCAGGAACACGCGGTGGCGCGGTGTTTCGTTGTCGAACGCGAAACCTGCGCCATTGTGACCTATTTGAACAAGACCTTCAGGGCGGGAAATATATTTCAGCTGCTGCACTGGCGCATATGCCGGTACAGGCAGTTTGCGCCAGGCAGGTTTCAGCGGATTCGCCGCCAGCATGTGTTTTATGTCGGTGAGCAGCAGCTCCTGGTGCTGTTGCTCGTGGTTGAGTCCGAGTGTTATCAGAAAGCCGAGCGTCACATCGGTATTCTGCCGTTCCAGCAATCGCGCTATGTGGGCATCTACATGATCGCGATACGCCATGACCTCCGCCACCGTGGGGCGTGACAGCAGACCACGCTGTGATCGCGGGTACATGGTACCGACGGTGTAGTAATAGGAATTGAACAGATGATCAAATGCAGGATTGAACGGTTGGTAGTCCTTGAGGTGTGGCGCCAACAAGAACTTTTCGAAAAACCAGGTGGTGTGAGCCAGATGCCATTTTGTCGGGCTCGCATCCGGCATGCTCTGGACCGTCATGTCTTCAGGCGTGAGCGTTCTGCACAGATCAACGCTTGCGTCGCGTACCTGTTTGTAGCGTGAGGCGAGATTGTCAGGAACCTGGGCAGTTCGGGGATGAGGAGCACTGTTCATGCGGGCACAGGACAAAAAAGCGTGCTAACAGCCTAGTCGTCGCGTCCGGGTCTGTCAAAAAACATCGTCAGACTCTTGACCCACCTGCGCGCGGCCGGTTTAATAGCATCCCCTTCGGGTGTTCTTATGCAACTTTGGCCAGGTAGCTCAGTTGGGTGAGGGCGGTGTCTTTAACGCGAGCACAGCTCGCGTCCGTCCGAACGCGAGGCAGGATGCCGAGCTGGGGGGGTCACAGGGACGTAGCAGTGCCACGGTTTAACGCAGAATAAAGGCCAGGTAGCTCAGTTGGTAGAGCAGCGGACTGAAAATCCGCGTGTCGGTGGTTCGATTCCACCCCTGGCCACCACCTGAAAGTACTTCAAAAGACGTGTGTGTGGCCACATAAGAGTGGCCTGATTTATTTGGGCGGAATCGAACACTAATCTGATCGGTGGTTCGCACGGCACGCTTCGCGTTCTGCTGCGCGTGCCTTCACGGGGCAACTGTCGTGGTTACCCGCTTGGCCTGTCGGCCAAGCCCACCTCTGGCCACCAGATAATTCTTCCAGCCTATCGGCATACGGCCGCCAAGCTTGCTATTGCTGGGTGCTTGCCAGGGCTGCGGCCTTGGGTAAGACTAAAGGCCCCCGGTTTTAGTTGCAGCACTCAATGAGTAACGCCGAACCCACTACCTCGGGATTCAACGAGAAGCAGGAAGTCGCAAGACTGCTGGCTAGATGGTCATTTCTGCCGCATTTTCCCAGACACCTGGAAAGCCTGTTTCTGAAATCTTATGCCCATCACAACCGCGTGCGCATGCGCCTTACGCTGGCGCTTGGTCTGATGTTCTATTTGCTCGCCGGTGCTGCTGATTTGCACTTGAATCCTGCATCGCTGGATACGTTGTTGATGATTCGCTATGTGTTAATCGCACCGATCATTGCTGCGGCCCTGGCGGCGGCATACTGGATCAGGCGCGACACTGCGATGCACTGCGTTTACGCGGTCGCGGCTCTGGCAGCAGGTGCCGGCATAGCGGTCACTCTGTATCTCAACCCGCAATCGGCGGGATATGGGTATTCTTTGGGCATACTGGCCATTCTGTTTTATATCTACGTGATTTCCGGCATGCGCATTGGCTATGGCTTGGTGTGTGCACTACTGGTTTCTGGTTTGTATCTGGCCGGTGTGTTCATGAGTCACGCATTCCCGGACGCTGTCATGCAAATGATCGTCACACAAGTGATTGTCATTAACCTCGCCGGTGCCTATGCGGGCTATCGTCTGGAGAAAGAAGCGCGGCGCAGTTTTCTGGACGGCCGGATGGTGCGGCTGCTGAATGAGGAAATGATCGAGTTGGTGGGTGTGGATGAATTGACCGGGCTGGCCAACCGCCGGCGTCTGGACGAGTTCTATGCCAATACTTGGGCCAGAGCGCAGCGTGACAAGGCGGAATTGAGTCTGCTGTTCATTGATGTGGATTACCTGCAACACTTGAATGATCATCTCGGCCGGTCTATCGGCGACATTTGTCTGCGCAAGCTGGGTGCCGTCATCCAGCATTACCAAAAACGGCCCGGTGATCTCGCCGCACGTTACGAAGGCGGGAAGTTCCTGGTAATCCTGTACGGGTGCAACGAACGCCACGGCAAAGTGATCGCCGGAAATCTGCGCCAGGATATTGAGAGTCTCAACCTCATGAATCCGGCGTCGCCCGCTAGCTGGACGGTAACGGTGAGCATCGGCGTGCATGCCGTTGTGCCCAGCCGCAAACAAAGCCCTGCGAGCGCGCTGCTGGCGACAGATACGCTGATGTACATGGCGAAGAAGCGCGGACGCAATCGCGTGGTGAGTGATTTGGACGCAGCCGTAGGCAACTCCCCAGCTACCGAGTCGGATCAAACTGCGGCAGACAAGACTGTGGTGTTGCCGCGACTCAAGATCATTAAATAACCATTTTGCGGTGCGAACAGATCAAAGTTTGATGCAGTCGAATTCAGTATTGTTGCTTACGTCAGCATCGTAGTTGACGTCCGATCTTCCGAAGCCGAACAGCTTGAGAAAATCCTGCTTGTATCCGGCGTAGTCGGTGACATCGAACAGCTTGTCATTGGTTACGCTCGGCCACAATTCTTTGCAGGAACGTTGCACGTCATCACGCAATTCCCTGCCATCCAGTCGCAAGCGATCCTGGTCATCGGTCACCGGTGCTTGAGCGTCCTCGCGATAGAGATAGTCCCGGAACAGACGATTCTGTTGCTCAATCGTGCCTTCATGTAGTCCCTTGTCTTTCATTATCCGGAAAACCAGTGAGATATACAGCGGTATGACCGGGAT
>JBOIBC010000145.1:0-4412 GCA_050739295.1 Gammaproteobacteria bacterium | reverse complement strand
GCGCGCCTGCTCGCCTTCGAGAATGCCGGAGGTGCCGGTGCCCAGCACGATACCGATGCGTGCCGGACCGAAACGATTCACGGCTGCGTCAATCTGCGGACGGATCTGATCCACCGCCGCCTGCAGCAAACGGTTGTTGCGGCTGTCGTAGGCGGCCAATTCCGGCGGGATTACGGGTAATTCCTCCCGTACCGCCGCCACATTAACGCTGCGCTCCGGCGCCAGATCCTCGCGCGCCACGATCCCGGAAACCGAGCCCGCATACAGACCGGTGCGCACCGCCTGCGCGCCGCTACCCAATGCGTTGATGATGCCGAGTGCGTGCAGGTAGATGCGTGTCATGGTTTTGAATCGAGCGGTTGCATCAACACCGACAGATGGGCCGGTGGAATGTCGAAACGGATCGTGGCCTGCGCCAGCGATCCGGCGCTGATCACGATACGCGCCACCCGTTGTGTGTGTTCAAAGAGTTCGCGTACATGCCCGCCGCCCGCAGTAGTGGTTTGTGTCAGCGTCAGGCCGCGCAACGCTGTTTGCAGATCCTGTTGATTGGCCGTCACCAGTTCCAGCATGGCGATGAGCAAATCGGCGCGCTGCGAGACCTGGGCCGGTGCACTGTGCAGTGCATGTCCGTCGTAGCTGACGGTGAACAGACTGGGACCGAACAGACTGCTGCCCGCCAGCCGGATCACACGCGCGTCAATGTGCAACTGACCGATGAACATTTGTTTCCGGCCGTCATGCTCAATGGTGACCATGCGGGCGCCGTCCAGCGCTGGCAAGTCCGCCGGCGGCAACAGACAGAACTGACCACCGCGGCCAAAGGCCACGCAGTTTGGTGGTGGTACGCTGGCGCAACCGGCCACGAACGCCGTCACCAGCATCAGACCTGCGAGTTTCAGCTCCATGTTGGCGGAGTCTCGCTTGTCTGAGGCGCGATTGAAAGCGGCGCGCTCAGATAACTCACCAGGATGCCGATGAGCGTGGCCAGTCCGAAAGCATGCAGCGCGGGGATGGCGCTGAACACCAGCATGCCGAACGAGCACAGCGTGGTCAACGCAGCCAGCGTCACGCCCAGCGAGGTGGAACGCGAATGGCTGCCTTCCCGCAGAAACACGGTGTAATCCCGTCCCACGCCCAGCACCAGAATCAGGCCTACGAGCACGAAAATATTTACCGGCTCGTGCAGCCAGCCGAGCGCCCCGAGTGTCACCGCCAAGGCCAGCAGCGGTGAATACAGCATGCGCACAGCATCCCGGCGCCCGTAACGCCAGATGAGCAGCAATGAGATCAGCACATATCCGGCTACCACCAGCCAGGTGGCGCGCAGGCGGATTTGGCGAAACGTGTCGGTAATGCGCTGCAGCGGCGCCACAAAACTCACGCCGCTTACCTGCGCCGCAGTATTTTCCAATTGCGCAACGGTGCCGGTCGGGGTCATGACCGTGGCAATGAGCGCCAGGCGTTTACCAGCCCGCACCACGAACTGGCCCAGTTCCGGCTCCGCCGCCAGTAAGGTGTTGGCTTGCAAAAGCGCATGCGAGCCACTTCTCCAATTTTTCTCCATGGTATCCACGTATCCGGGGGGCAGACCGGTATGCACGAACGCCTGTTTGAGTGCGGCGGGATCACGATAGACCAGACTCCAGGTATTAAGGTCTGACTGCTGGCGTGCTTCGGACGGCAGGAAGCGCGACAGCCCCAATGCCGCGGCGCCTGGGAATACCGTGGCGGTGATCCTGAACAAGGCTTCTTCCCGCTGCAGGGTCAGCTGGAGAGTATCACCTTCAATCAGAAAAAAGCCCGGCGGCGGCGTCTGCCCGAGCAGCGTGCGCACATCCTGGTCGGCGGCAAGCAGGGGCTTGGAGAAATTTTGCAACTCGCGCACGTCGTCGCTGGTGCGCAACTGCAACCATCCTGGAATGGATAACAGCAGCAGGAGCAGCGGCAGGATGTAACGCCAGCGCGTGCGCCGGCAGGCCAGCACGAGCAGACGCTGCGGCCATTGCAGCCACCGCGCAAACCGCAGCAGCGGCCGCTGGTGCAATGCCGCCGGAAACAACAGCAGCACCGTGGCATAGGATACGACCAAGCCCACCACCGAAAAGATGGCGATCTGGGTAAGCGCCGGAAATCCCGCCAGCAGCAGGAACGCGAACGCGATGACGCCGGTGACGAGCCCCATGCTCAGACCCGGCAATACGGACTTGAGGACGCGCTCCACCGGCACATCGCCAAACCAGTGCTCGGCGAAATACAGAAACGCATAATCAATCGCGATCCCCAGCAGTGTGGTGCCGCATACCAGCGTGAGGATGTGGATGGAGCCGAAGCAGATCACCACCGCCGCGGCGCCCGCCAGCACACCGGCGGCCACCGACAGTACACCCAGGATTAGCGGCCGCAGGCTGCGGAACACCACCAGAATCAGCAGTACGATGAACAGCATCGACGCCGTGGTGAGCCAGAATACTTCCTGCCGCGCCTCGCTCTGGGCCGCGGCCGAGAACAGTGCGGCGCCAGTGGTGAGCACGCTGCAATCCGGACAGCGCGTCTTGACCGCCGCACGCGCCACAGCCACGGCGTGTGCGGCGTGGTTTGCGCCCTGTTCGCCCAGTGCCGCTTCCGGCAACGTGGCGCGCAGCAGAAAATAACTTACGCCGTTGCGCTGCGCCGACATGAACGGCCCGTCGGGCGTGAAATTCGGATACGGCTGCGGCAAGGCCATGACATAGCGGCCGAGATAACCGCCCGGATCGAAACCGAATGCATCCACCATGTTGGCTGGATTGGCGAACGCGCCGGCCACGTTATTGGTGAAACTCTTGACCGGGTCCTGATTCAGCCGTTGCTGATCCGCGGCGGTCAGAAAAACATAGTGGTGCCGGCGATAAACATCCAGCAAGGCCTGAACACTTTGACCGGGATCCGACATCGTCACACCGGCAGTCGCCAGCGCACTTTGCGCGGCGGCCGCACCCATGCGTGCCTCGGCATCATCCGCCGCGCTCACCACCAGCAGCAACTGGTTTAGAAACGCCGTCTGGGTGCGTTGTGTGGCCGCATCGCGCAGCGGCGATTGTTGCGCCGCCGGCAGCAGATCCAATAGATTGGTGTTCACCGGCTGGCGCACATCGAGGCGCAAACAGGCAATTGCGCACAGCACCACCAGCGCAACAATCCATACCAGCGGTTTTATGAGTGCCGTGCGCCGTGCCGTCACGGCGCATCCTGCACGGCGCGGGCATCCAGAAAGCGAATCTCGATACGGCCGCCGGACGCTTCGTCAATGCGCAGGGACTGTGGCGTGCCCGCTTCGACTACGCTGATGTGCTTGATGACCTGGCTCATGGCGCCGGGTTTGGGAACGAGTTCGATGCGCCGGCCGTCCTTGAGTTTGCTCACCTGCACGTCGAAATACTGTTCCAACTCGGAAGTGTCGCCCGCGAGCGCACCGCTGAATACCTGCCGCACCACGCCCAGCCAGGGCGCCTGCTGCGCATCCAGATGCCGCACCGAACCATCCGGCATCTGCTCTTCGACTCCAGTCGGGTTCATCTTGAAAACATAGTGATACGGCGAAGTCACTTCCCAGGTGACACCCCGGGCGCGGTTGAACGTCGCCAGTCCGTGCGACACCAGCGGCTGATCGAAACCGGGTAGCGTGCGCGTCTCGATGAATTTCGCGGTGAATGCTTCTGGCGGCGTGGGCAAATCCGGTTTCGCCGCGCCGGCCCAGACAGAAGCCGCGCAGGTAAGTACAAGAATTGCAGTCAAATGTATTGTGATAGTTTTCATAAATAGTCTTTCAGACGTTCCAGAAGCGCGGGCGGACTGACCAGTTGCAGTTCCTGGGTGCGGGCATCCACGGCGCACTGGATGGTATAGCCGGTGGTAAGCCGCGTGCCGCTGTCCGCATCGCGGACTAGGTAATCTATTTTGAGACGGTTTTCCCATTCCACCAGCGCGGCGGTGACAATCACACGCTGGCGGTAACGCACCGCACGCACGAAGCGCACATGGGCTTCGATGATGGGCCACATGTATTCCGAGGCGCGCATTTCGGGATAATCGTAATCAATCTGGCGCAGGAGCTGGCTGCGCGCGGCCTCGAAATAACGGAAATAGTTGCCGTGCCAGGCCACCTGCATGGCGTCCACGTCCTGGAACGGAATTTCAATCTCGACTTCAGCGGACAACAGCGCTTTTTTCATGATTCTCATTTATATAGTTGCCAGCGGCGCTGTTGGATCCCCGTGCACAAGCCACGCAGTTCGTTTTCCAATGGCCGGTCTTCTTCCACAAACGGACACAGCGCCAGCACATCCTTTTGTGTGATCCGGATGGATTCGCCCGGCTGGCCCGCGGACAAGGATTGCGAGTGCAGGCGGATTTCCAGCGCCTGGGTTGCC
>JBOIBC010000144.1:0-4413 GCA_050739295.1 Gammaproteobacteria bacterium | reverse complement strand
AGATCGGTTTCCCTACCATCATCCGGCCTTCGTTCACGCTTGGCGGCAGCGGCGGCGGTATCGCCTACAACCGCGATGAGTTCATCGAGATTTGCGAGCTGGGCTTGGATCTTTCCCCCACCAGCGAACTGTTGATCGAAGAATCGGTACTGGGCTGGAAGGAATTCGAGATGGAGGTGGTGCGGGACAAAAAAGACAACTGCATCATCGTGTGTTCCATTGAAAACATGGATCCCATGGGTGTGCACACCGGCGATTCCATCACCGTGGCGCCGGCACAGACCTTGACTGACAAGGAATATCAGATCATGCGCGATGCTTCCATCGCCGTGTTGCGCAAGGTCGGTGTGGAGACCGGTGGTTCAAACGTACAGTTTGCCGTGAATCCAGATGACGGTCATTTGCTGGTCATTGAAATGAATCCCCGTGTGTCACGCTCCTCGGCACTGGCTTCGAAAGCGACGGGATTCCCCATCGCCAAAGTCGCCGCAAAGCTTGCCGTTGGTTACACACTCGATGAACTCAAAAACGAGATCACCGGCGGCGCCACGCCGGCATCATTCGAACCCACGATTGATTACGTAGTCACGAAAGTACCGCGGTTTACATTCGAAAAATTTCCCCAGGCCGAGCCGCGTCTCACCACACAGATGAAATCCGTGGGCGAGGTCATGGCCATCGGGCGCACGTTCCAGGAATCGCTGCAAAAAGCCTTGCGCGGCCTGGAAACCGGCAGCGACGGACTGAACGAAAAACTGACGGATTTCAGTACGCCGACTGCCATGGACTTTGTGCGTTTGGAGCTGCGGGCGCCTGGTCCGGAACGACTGTGGTATGTCGCAGATGCTTTTCGTGCGGGTTTGTCAGTAGACGAAGTGTACGCGCTCAGCCGCATTGATCCCTGGTTTCTGGCGCAGATTGAGGATTTGGTACGGGAAGAACGCGCGTTCAGTAGTGCTGGCCTCAAAACCCTGGACGCTCAACGTTTGCGGGCACTCAAGCGCAAGGGCTTCTCCGATAGCCGTCTAGCTGTGCTAGTGAATTCCGACGAATCTACAATCCGCGCATTGCGCATCAAGCACGGCATTCGCCCGGTGTACAAGCGCGTGGATTCCTGTGCCGCGGAATTTGCTGCGGCGACAGCCTATATGTATTCGACTTATGAGGAGGAGTGCGAAGCGGATCCGACCACGCGTGACAAAATCATGGTGCTGGGCGGTGGGCCGAACCGCATCGGCCAGGGCATCGAATTCGATTACTGTTGCGTGCACGCGGCGCTGGCACTGCGTGAGGACGGTTACGAAACCATCATGGTCAATTGCAATCCGGAAACCGTATCCACTGACTACGATACTTCGGATCGCCTGTATTTCGAGCCGCTGACTTTTGAAGATGTGATGGAGATCATTCACAAGGAAAAACCCAAAGGCGTGATCGTGCAATTCGGCGGACAGACGCCGCTGAAACTCGCGCGCGTCCTGGAAGCAGCCGGTGCGCCCATCATCGGCACCTCGCCGGATTCCATTGATCTGGCCGAGGACCGTGAACGCTTTTCCAGACTGGTGGACAAACTCGGACTGTTGCAACCACCGGCACGCAGCGCCCATAACGAAGGTGAAGCGGTGGTGCTAGCGCGTGAAGTAGGGTTCCCTTTGATGGTGCGGCCATCGTATGTGCTGGGCGGACGCGCCATGGAAGTCGTATTCAGCGAAGTGGACCTGCTGGGCTACATTCGCAATGCGGTGAAGGTATCCAATGCCTCACCGGTGCTGATGGATCGTTTTCTGGAGGATGCCATCGAAGTGGATGTGGATGCGCTCTCGGACGGTAAGGAGGTGCTCATCGGCGGCATCATGGAGCACATCGAGCAGGCGGGCATCCATTCCGGCGATTCAAGTTGTTCCTTGCCACCCAACTCCTTGTCAGCGGATATGCAAGCGCGCATCCGTCAGCAGGCGCAGCAATTGGCTCGGGCCCTCAAGGTGGTGGGCCTCATGAATATCCAGTTTGCCATCCAGGGCGACAGGCTTTATATATTGGAAGTAAACCCGCGCGCTTCACGCACTGTGCCATTCGTGTCCAAAGCCGTGGGTGTGCCACTCGCGAAAGTGGCAGCGCGCTGCATGGTGGGCCGCAGCCTCAAGCAGCAGGGCATCGCGGCGATCCCCGTGCCGTCGTATTATTCCGTGAAGGAGCCGGTATTTCCGTTTATAAAATTCCGCGGTGTGGACCCGATTCTGGGTCCGGAAATGAAATCCACCGGCGAGGTCATGGGCACCGGGCGCAGTTTCGGCGAAGCCTATGCGAAGGCCCAATTCGCTTCTGGCATTATCATTCCGACCGGCGGCAAGGCGCTGCTGTCGGTGCGCAACCAGGACAAGCCCGCGGCCGTGGGTCTGGCCTTGGCACTGGTACAACGCGGATTCAAGCTGGTCGCGACACATGGCACCGCCAGCGCGCTGGAAGCGGCTGGCGTGGCCTGCGAACACATAAATAAAGTGCGCGAGGGTCAGCCGCACGTAGTGGACCTGATCAAGAACGAGGAAGTAAGCCTCATCGTGAACACCACGGAAGGCAAACAGGCCGTGCTGGAGTCTTATTCGATTCGCCGCGAAGCAATTTCACGCAAGATCACTTATTACACTACCATCGCCGCTGCCAAGGCTACGGTGATTGCGCTGGATTATATTGATTCCGCGGGCGTCAACAAGCTGCAGGACCTGCACAAGGAGCTGGCCTGATGGCAAAGATCCCGTTGACCGTGCGTGGCGCCGAGCGTTTGCGCGAGGAACTCAAGCGTCTGAAGAGCGAGGACCGTCCGCGCATCATCAAGGCCATCGCCGAAGCGCGTGCCCACGGCGATTTGAGCGAGAACGCCGAATATCACGCTGCCCGTGAACAGCAGAGTTTCGCCGAGGGCCGCATCCTGGAACTGGAATCCAAGCTTGCGAATGCGGAAATCATAGATGTCACCAGCATCAATGCGAACGGCAAAGTCGTATTTGGCTCCACCGTGGTGCTGGCGGACGAGGAAAGCGGCAGTGAATCCACTTATCAAATCGTGGGCGAGGACGAGGCGGATATCAAAGCGGGACGTATTTCCGTAAATTCACCCATCGCACGCGCCTTGATCGGAAAACAACAAGGCGACGTTGCGGTGGTGAAGACGCCCGCGGGTGAACGCCGGTTCGAGGTCATTGACGTGCGCTATGAATAACAGCGTGTGTTAGAAAACGTAACTCCGTGTCAAGAGTGCCTCAAAAAATCAGAGATTTTGGTTTCTGGGTAGGCAGAAATGGCCGAGGGCCTGACGATTCGTCAGGCAGGCATGCATGCAGGGATGCATGCCCTGGAGTCCCAGCCGCACAGTGAAGTGCGGCGCAGAACCGGAGTGTACACGCTAGTACATGAGGGCTCGCTGGATGGGGAGCGGGCGGCCGGGATGGCCGCCCTGGACCACAAGCGAAGCAGGATAGCGAAGCGTAGTGGCCGAGGTTATTTCTAACACCGCCAGAAAGCAAAAGATCACAATTAGAGGTGCCCTTATGCCTAAACGCACCAAAAGCAGTGGCCGTTGGCTAGCCGAGCATTTCTCCGATGTGTACGTGAAACGTGCCCAGCAGGAAGGCTGGCGCTCTCGTGCCGTGTTCAAACTGGAGGAAATCCAACAGCGTGACAAACTCATCAAACCAGGCATGACGATCGTGGACCTGGGCGCCGCGCCCGGCGGCTGGAGCCAATATGCTGCGAAAATCCTGGAGGGCCGCGGTACGCTGCTGGCGCTGGATATTCTGCCGATGGAGCCGATACAGGATGTGAAGATCATCCAGGGGGATTTCACTGAAGAGCCGGTTTTGGCAGACCTGCAAGCCCGCTTGATGGGCCGGCTCGTGGACCTTGTTTTGTCGGACATGGCCCCCAATATCAGCGGAGAGGATGCCGTTGATCAGCCGCGCAGCCTGTATCTGGCGGAACTGGCCTTGGCTTTTGTCCGGCCGGTACTCGATTCACAGGGCGCGTTTTTGGTGAAAACTTTTCAGGGCACCGGATTTCCGGCGTATTTGCAGGCTGTGCGGCGCAGCTTCCACAGCGTGGTGACCCGCAAACCAGTGGCCTCACGGGCACGCAGTCGCGAACTGTACCTGTTGGCGAAACATCCACGGGCTTGAGGCTGTCTAAATGCTAGAATGCACCATGGCGCCGAAGTTGCGGCGCCAGCGAGGAACCTGATTTTGAACGATTTTCTCAAAACCCTGCTCATCTGGATCCTGATTGCCGTGGTGCTGTTGGCCGTCTTCAACAGCTTCACTTCCAGCAGTGGCAGCAAGACCCAGGCTATCGCCTATTCCACTTTCCTCACGGATGTGCAAGAGGGCGGCATTACCAGTGTCACGTTTGACGGCCGTGACATCA
>JBOIBC010000143.1:0-4413 GCA_050739295.1 Gammaproteobacteria bacterium | reverse complement strand
TTGTAGGTGCCGCTTAGGCTTTCGGCGATCACCGTACCGAACCAGCCAAACATCATCAGAAAAATGATGATGATTCCCAGCAGGAACAGGTATTTCCCGAAGCCTAGGTCCTCGAGCCACAGGGCCCCGCCCACCGCAGCGGTAAACAGGCCCACTGAACCCATGATGGGCCAATGCGTGCCGTGCGGAATGTAATAGTGGTTACCGGCGTGCGCCTCTGCTGACATTTTTATCTCCCGTTGCCTTGTGTCATCGTCATTCTTCGAAACGGTTTGTAATCAATCTATCTGCGCCGAAACAGCGCTCTTGTCCGGGGTGATATTGAAATAGGTATAGGAAATGGTCACCACGTTCACATCCTGCGGCAATGCCGGATCCAGGTAGAACTTCACCGACATCTGACGTGTCTCGTGCGGCGCGAAGGTTTCATGCGTAAAGCAGAAACACTCTGTCTTGTGCACGTATTTCGCCGCCCGTCCCGGTGCATAGCTCGCTACCGCCTGGGCTTCCACCGCACCACTGCTGCGATTGCCGGCGTAGAACGACGCGCCGTAAAGTTCGCCCGGATGCACACGCATACTGCCGATAATGGGGCGGAACTTGAATGGCAGGTTGGTGCTGGTGGTGGTCACGAACTGCACCAGCACCGTGCGGCTGATGTCCACGTTGCCGGCGTAAGCCGCCGAGGTTATTTCCACGCCACGACCGTTGATGCCTGTAACCCTGCAGACTGCATTGTAGAGCGGCACCAGCGCAAAACCAAAGGCGAACATCAGCAACACCAGCACTGACAACTTGAATGCCAGCTTGCGATGACTGCGGTGGCCGGTCTTCTGTCTGCTCATCGGTGTGCGTAATGCATGAAGAGAAAGAAGCCAATGTAAAAAGCCATTGCCACCAGCGCCGCGATAATAGCAGTGCGCACCGCGCGCCGCCGACGCTGTTTCAGCGAATCCTTCTCAGGTACGCTCATGACCACTGACTGCACTTGCGCCGCCTTCAATCATTCTGGTAAGGATGTGCCCAGATCAGATTCGGTGCCGGCGGTTCAGTGAAACTATGATACGGCGGCGGTGACGGTAGTGTCCATTCCAGGCCGTGGGCACCTTCCCAGGCTCTCGCCTCGGCTTTCTTGCCGCCGCGCACGCACAGGATGATGCAGGCTACGAACAATAATTGCGACGCGCCGAACACGAAGCCACCGATGGATACGATCTGGTTCAGGTCGGTGAACTGCAAAGGATAATCCGGGATACGGCGCGGCATGCCGGCCAGTCCCAGAAAATGCATGGGGAAATACAGCACGTTCACCGAGATCACCGACAGCCAGAAATGCCATTGGGCCAGTTTCTCGTTGTACATGTGGCCGGTCCATTTCGGCAACCAGTAATACACCGCGCCCATGATGGCAAAAGCCGCACCGGTCACCAGTACGTAATGGAAATGCGCGACGATGAAGTAAGTCTGGTGATACTGCCAATCAGCGGGCACCAACGCCATCATCACGCCCGAGAACCCGCCGATGGTGAACAAAAACACGAAGGAAATGGCGAACAACATGGGTGTCTCGAAGGTCATCGAGCCCCGCCACATCGTAGCCGTCCAGTTAAACACCTTCACACCGGTGGGCACGGCAATCAACATGGTGGTGAACATGAAGAACAGGTCCGCCGCCAGCGGCATGCCCACCGTGAACATGTGGTGTGCCCACACGATGAACGACAGAAAAGCAATGGACGCGATGGCGTATACCATGGAGGCGTAGCCAAAGATGGGCTTGCGCGCAAAAGTCGGGATGATCTCCGAGATGATGCCGAACGCCGGCAGAATCATGATATACACCTCGGGATGCCCGAAGAACCAGAATACGTGCTGGTAGAGCACTGGGTCGCCGCCGCCAGCAGCGTAGAAGAAGCTGGTGCCGAAGTACTTGTCCATGAGCATCATGGTGACCGCGCCCGCCAATACCGGCATCACCGCGATAAGCAGATACGCTGTAATCAGCCAGCTCCATACGAACAGCGGCATTTTCATGAGCGACATGCCAGGCGCGCGCAGATTGAGTATCGTGGCGATGATGTTGATGCCGCCCATCACTGAAGAAATGCCCATCAGGTGAATGGCGAAAATCTGGAATGGCAACGCCATGCCGGTCTGGAGAAATAGGGGTGGATACATGGTCCAGCCAGCACCACCAGCGCCCCCCGGCATGAACAGGGTGGATAACAGCAAAATGAACGCGAACGGCAGAATCCAGAAACTCCAGTTGTTCATGCGCGGCAGCGCCATGTCGGGCGCACCCACCATCATCGGAATCATCCAGTTCGCCAGACCCACGAAGGCCGGCATGATGGCGCCGAAGATCATCACCAGGCCGTGCAGCGAGGTCATTTCATTGAAGAACTCCGGATCCATCAACTGCATACCCGGGGTCCACAGCTCGGCGCGGATCAGCATGGCGAACGCGCCGCCGATGAAGAACATCAGCAGGCTCAAGCACAGATAAAGTGTGCCGATATCCTTGTGATTGGTGGTGGTGATCCAGCGCCAAATGCCGCCCGGATGTTCGGCAGCATGTTCGTGGGCGACGGCGGTGTAGCTCATGTGCAATTCCTCCTCACAACTCAGCGTGCGGCCTTGATTTGGGCGGGCTGCACAACGTCACCTTTGTGATTTCCGAACGCATTCCGCTCGAAAGTGATCACGGCGGCAATATCGGCGTCATTCAGAACGTTACCCCAGGCGGGCATGATGCCCTTGCCATGCAGAACCAGACTGATGTGTGCGGCCAGCGGGCCGTTCGGAATCGGGCCGCTGGCGATAGCGGGCACACCCATGGCGGCGTTGCCTTTTCCATCCGCCTGGTGACAGGCGGCGCAGTTGGCATCGAACACCTGTTTACCATGTGTCATAGCGGTGGCCATGGTCCAGGTTTTTTCCACTGCGGCTGAGGTTTTTGCAACGGGCGCGGCGGTGGCGTTTGCTGCGACAGGCGGCACAGAGGCCGTGGACGTTGCAGCTGCGGCCGGTGTCGGTGCGTTGAAATTGAGTTGCACCGGTGCATACACCACCGGGCTGCCGTTTTGTTCCGGCTGCATGGTGTGGGGATTGATATACAAACCGTTGCTGGCCTTCATGGCCGTCACCCATTTCTCATAATCCACCGGGTTTTCCGCCACCACCACGATAGCCATGTAGGCGTGATCGCGGCCACACAGCTCGGTACAACCCCCGCGATAGATACCAGGCTTTTCGATCTCGATCCAGCCTTCGTTCACGAAACCCGGAATGGCGTCCATCTTGAAGGCGAAATCCGGCACGTACCAGGAATGGATCACGTCGTTGGCGGTAATCAGCAGGCGGATCTTCTTGCCGGTGGGCAGCACCAGCGGATGATCCACGTCGCGCAGATAATTCGGCACGCTGAACGGGCTGATTTTGGAATCCAGTTGCCGCGCCGCGTTACTGTCGGCCGCGAGCATACTGAAATAGCTGAAGCCTTGCTGCAGGTAATCGTACTGCCACTTCCACTGGTAGCCTTCGATTTTGATGCTCATATCAGGATCGCTGGTATTGGTCTCGCGCACCAATACCTTGGCGGCAGGGATAGCCAGCGCAATCAGGATGATAAACGGAATGATGGTCCAGATGACTTCGAGCACCGTATTCTCGTGGAATTGCGCAGCCTGGTGACCAGCCGCTTTACGGTGGAAAATCAGCGAGATAATCATCAGGCCAAATACCACGACGCCGATGCCCACGACCATCCAGAAGGCGTACATATGCAGGTCGTAAACCTCGTGGCTCATGGGCGTCACGCCCACGGGCATGTTGAGGTCAATGGCGAACGCCGATCCCGAAACCAGGGTCAGTGTCGTGGCAAGCGCTCCGCGCAAAGCATTCTTGAAATTATTGAGAACCATGCGTTTGTGTCTCCTGCTGATATCCAGTCGCCCATCAGCTGTTTCAGCCAGATCCTGATTTCCCTACAGAACCGATGAGTTCCACAAGTCTGTGCTCAAGCGTCTCACGATCCGCTTGCGTCAGACACTTGCCGATCTCGCACTCCTCACCGTGCGAGCGAATATATAGATGCTGCGGGTGCAGACGTGTCGCGGGCTCACGTACCATCAAATGTGCCCAGTAACGGCTAAATTCCAAGTGTTCCATATGACGCCCGTCGCCTTTGTCCACGATGACGCGGTCGCCGCTTATGGTGATCACCTCGCCGTAGCGTCCATGTCGCCAGCATATATGCAGGCACAAGCCCAGCGCCAGCATCTCCACGATCGCCCAAGCCAGCACCGGCCAGAAGCCGTGCAACGTGTACCACATGGCCAAGGCCAGGGTCACACTCACGATGCTGGCATAAAACAACCACAGACCCGCCAAGCTCAGTGACCGGTTCGGAAC
>JBOIBC010000142.1:0-4444 GCA_050739295.1 Gammaproteobacteria bacterium | reverse complement strand
CGTTTCCGCAGCAAATGCGCGGTCTTTGGAACCCATCTTGCGATGGGTGCTGAAGTAGTGATCCATCACCGAATCGGCAGGATATTGCAGCTGCGTCAGGATGGCATGCAGCAGTTCGTTGGCCTGAAGCAATCTTGTCCGGCCATGCGGTATGACGGCCATTCAGATCATGTCCCGGAAGACGTATCGTCCCAGTGGAACTTGTGCATGATTCTGTGCACCACCGGCGCCAGCAGTACGCCGGCAGCCACCAGGAACATCAGGCCGGCGTACAGCGCATACAGACCCGCAAAAATCTTCCCGCCGGGCGTGGCAGGCGGCTCCACCGGGCCCATGCCACCCAGCAGCATGGCCGAGTTCAAGAACGCGTCGCGCCATGCCAGGTGTTCGTAAACCATGTAGCCGGCCATCCCGATAGCCAGCGACAGGATCACCAGACACTGGAGGAATATGAAGTGCCAGAACATGCGCTGCAGAAATTGTGCGCGGCTCAGCGGCGGCTGGTGACGTGTTTCGTACAGGAAACTGCGGACTCTCATTCCACTTCCGGCCGCATCAGCGGAAATAGAATCACGTCGCGTATGGATGGTGAATCGGTGAACAACATCACCAAGCGGTCTATGCCGATACCCTCGCCCGCCGTGGGTGGCATACCATATTCCAGCGCGCGCACGTAATCTGCGTCGTAGAACATGGCTTCTTGATCGCCGGCATCTTTCTCCACTGCCTGTGCTCTGAAGCGTTCCGCCTGATCTTCCGGATCGTTCAGTTCCGAAAAACCGTTGGCAATCTCACGGCTGCCCACGTAAAACTCGAAACGGTCTGTCAGGAAAGGGTCGGTGTTATTGCGGCGCGACAGTGGTGAGACTTCCAACGGGTAATCAATGATGAAGGTTGGCTGCTTGAGATTCACTTCCACGGTCTTCTCGAAAATCTCGAACTGCAATTTGCCGGCACCGTATCCCGGCTTTACGGGCAGTCGCAGTTTCTCGCAGACACAGCGCAGATATGCGGTATCACGGATCTTCTTGCGCTCGAACCCCGGATTGAACTCGACGATGGCGTCTTCCAGCTTCAAGCGACGGAACGCCGGACCAAATTCATGGGTTTCACCCTGCCAGGTCACCTGGGTGCCGTTCTGCAGAGCCTGGGCCAGACTGCGCAGCAGACTTTCCGTAAGATTCATGAGATCTTCATAAGTCGCATAGGCCTGATAAAACTCCAGCATGGTGAATTCGGGATTATGGCGCGTGGACACGCCTTCATTGCGGAAATTGCGGTTGATTTCATACACGCGCTCGAAACCGCCCACCACCAGGCGCTTGAGATACAGCTCCGGCGCAATGCGCAGATACAGGTCCATGTCCAGGGTGTTGTGATGCGTGATGAATGGTCGCGCGATGGCGCCGCCTGCGATGGGCTGCATCATGGGAGTTTCCACTTCCAGAAACCCCACTGCATTCATGAACTCGCGGATATGCTGCACAATCCGGGTGCGGGTCTGAAACACGCGTACCGATTCCGGGTTCATGATGAGATCGAGATAGCGCCGGCGATAGCGTATCTCCGTGTCCGCAAGGCCGTGGAATTTTTCCGGCAAAGGCCGCAATGATTTGGAGAGCAACTGCGCTGTCTCGACGCGCACCGACAGCTCGCCAGTCTTGGTCTTGAATAGCGTACCCACCGCCGCCACGATGTCGCCCACGTCCCAGCCCTTGAAATCCTCGTAGCTTTCGCCCAGCGGCTCTTTCTGCAGAAAAAGCTGTAAGCGGCCGGAACTGTCCTGGATATGCGCAAAGCTGGCCTTGCCCATGACGCGTTTGGCCATCATGCGACCGGCCACGTGCACGCGTACATGTTCCTTTTCCAGGGATTCACCGCTGTGTTTGCCATACAGGCCGTGCAGCTCATCCGCCAGGGCATCACGCTTGAAGCCATTTGGAAACGCTACACCCCGTTCGCGCAGCTTCACGAGCTTCTCGCGGCGTTGTTGTATGAGTTTATTTTCGTCTTGTTGTTCAGTCATGATGCGTTCCCAGATTTTGTTTTGTAGGAGCGGCGATAATCGCCGCGATATTTCCTTCAATCACGGCCGGGACGGCCGTTCCCACAGATAATTTACAGTCCCTGCTTCAGCGACGCTTCGATAAAGTCATCCAGATCACCATCCAGCACCGCCTGAGTGTCGCCTTTCTCCACTCCGGTGCGCAAATCCTTGATGCGTGACTGGTCCAGCACGTAGGAACGAATCTGGCTGCCCCAGCCGATATCAGCCTTGCTGTCTTCCAGCTTCTGCTGTTCGGCGCGGCGTTTCTGGTCTTCCATCTCGTAAAGCTTGGCTTTCAACAACTTCATGGCCGTGGACCGGTTCTTGTGCTGCGAGCGTTCGTTCTGGCAGGCCACCACGATGCCGGTCGGAATATGCGTGATGCGGATGGCGGAATCCGTCTTGTTCACATGCTGGCCACCGGCGCCGCTGGAACGGTATGTGTCCACTCTCAAGTCCGCTGGGTTGATTTCGATCTCGATGTCGTCGTCCACTTCCGGCGACACGAAGATGGCGGCAAACGAAGTATGCCGCCGGTTGCCTGAATCAAACGGCGATTTGCGTACCAGCCGGTGCACGCCGGTCTCGGTGCGCAGCCAGCCGAATGCATACGGCCCCTCGAAATGTACGGTGGCGCTCTTGATGCCTGCCACATCCGCGGCTGATACTTCCACCAATCCCACCTTGAAACCACGGCGTTCGCCCCAGCGCAGGTACATGCGCAGCAGCATATTGGCCCAGTCCTGGGCTTCGGTGCCACCGGAGCCGGACTGCACGTCCAGGAACGCGTTATGGGAGTCCATCGGGCCTGCAAACATGCGCTGGAATTCCAGCTGCGCCACCTTCTGTTCCAGAGTGCCGACCTCATTGCCGATTTCTCCCACGGAAGCGGCATCGCCCTCCTCCACGGCCAAGTGCAACAATTCATGGGAATCGTCAAGACCGCCGGTAAGTTTGTCCAGCATGCTCACTACGTCGTCCAGCCGGGCGCGTTCACGGCCGAGTTCCTGGGCACGCTCGGGTTTGTTCCAGATTTTCGGGTCTTCCAGTTCCTTGCTTACTTCCTGCAGGCGTTCGCGTTTACGCTCGTAGTCAAAGATACCCCCGGAGAGCCTGCACGCGGCCCTTCAAGTCGCTGATTTTGTTCCTGATCGGATTGATATCTTCCACGGCGTCACATCCCAAGGTTGCAAAGGCCGCTATGGTACTACAGACGTCAGACCGGCTCGATATGGTCCACCAGCAACTGCAAACGCCGCTCACCACGGTACTCGTTCACATCCGGTCGATAGACGATGCGAACTTGCCTGCAGCCGGCCGGCAGGTGTTCTCCAGTCTCATTAAAAGCGATGGCCTCCAGGCGCAGACCCGTTTCAAGTTCCGCGAGCAGCAATTTCAGATGGCCGTTGCCCACCAAACGCCGTTCCAGCAGATGGAATACGCCATCAAAGCACGGCTCCGGAAATCCCTGTCCCCAGGGACCGGCTTCCCGCAACAGGCTGGCGCATTCCAGCGTCATGAATTCAGGCGCCAGCTCTCCATCCGTATGGACGGTGCCGGCGAGATCGTCCGCCGAAAGCCATGCACGTACTTCTGTATCGAAGGCTTCAGCAAAAGCTTCGAAGCGATCCGTCTCAAGTGTCAGGCCCGCGGCCATGGCATGACCGCCGAATTTCTCGATGAGTCCCGGGGAGCGCGTGGATATCGCTTCCAGTGCATCGCGGATATGCACACCTCGCACGGAACGCGCGGAGCCTTTGAGGCGGCCATCCTCGCCGCGAGCAAAGACGATCACCGGCCGATGCACCCGGTCCTTGATGCGCGAGGCGACCAGGCCCACCACACCCTGGTGCCAGGCTTCATCGAAAAGGCATACACCAAACGGCAATGCAGAATCATCCGCGCGCAAGTGCATGCCGGCAAGTACGTGTAGCGCGTCTTCCTGCATCTGCGATTCTATTTCGCGGCGCTCGTGATTGAGCTGGTCGAGTTGCATCGCGAGCTGGCGCGCACGTTCCGGATCGTCCGTCAGCAAGCACTCGATACCCAGCGACATGTCGGTCAAACGGCCGGCTGCATTCAAACGCGGCGCCACCGCAAACCCCAGATCCGCCGCCGCAAGGCGAGACGCATCCCGCCTGCCGACCTCCAGTAATGCGCGGATACCGGGAACGCCTCGACCGGCGCGGATGCGTGCCAGACCCTGCGACACCAGCACGCGGTTATTGTGGTCCAGTGGCACAAGGTCCGCGACCGTACCCAGCGCTACGATGTCCAGAAAATCCGCCAGATTCGGTTCCGGAATCCCACAAGTCTCAAACCACTTCTCGTTGCGCAACTGCGCGCGCAGAGCCAGCAATAGATAGAACATCACACCCACGCCCGCAAGGCATTTAC
>JBOIBC010000141.1:0-4444 GCA_050739295.1 Gammaproteobacteria bacterium | reverse complement strand
GAGAAACAACGCGCGGAAATTACCTTCGCCAAAGCCTTCGTTGCCCTTGCGCTGGATGATCTCGAAAAAGATTGGGCCGATGCAGTTCTGCGTAAAGATCTGCAGCAACTGTTTGCTGCGGTCTTCCATGTCGGCATCAATCAGGATCTTGTTCTTCCGCATGCGTGCCAGGTCTTCGCCATGATTGGGTACGCGCTCGTCCACCATCTCGTAATAGGCGTCCGGTGTATCCAGGAATTCCACCTGATTGCGCTTCATGGTTTCAACGGTGTCGTAGATATTCTCGGTGAACAGCGCGACGTGCTGGATGCCCTCGCCGTGGTACTGGCGCAGGTATTCGGCAATCTGGGATTTGTCGTCGGCGGATTCATTCAGCGGGATGCGCACCTTGCCGTCGGGACTGGTCATGGCGCGGGAAAACAGGCCGGTCTTCGTGCCCTTGATGTCAAAGTAACGGATTTCGTGAAAGTTGAACAGCCGTTCGTAATACCCAGCCCAGGTGTTCATCTCGCCCTGGTTCACGTTGTGGGTAAGATGATCTATATAGGTCAGACCCACACCCTTGGGGTGCCTGTCCACGCCCTTCGCATAGTCATACTCGGCGGCGTACACATCACCCTTGTCATAGCCATCCACCATATACAGAATGCTGCCGCCGATGCCTTTGATCATGGCAGTATCAAGCGCCAAAGATCCGGGTTTGTGTGTGATCTTCATCGCACCCTTGTCCAGTGCAAGGCTGAATGCTTTTTTCCTGTCCTTGACGCGAACCGCAAACCCCACGGCGCAGGGACCGTGTTTTTTGGCAAAGTCGGCGGCAAAGGAATCCGGCTCTTCGTTCACCAGGAAATTAATATTGTTCTGGCGATACAGGGTGATTGCCCGCTTGCGGTGCTTCGCGACGGGTGAGAAGCCCATGTTCCTGAACAACGTGTGCAGAAGTTTTGGATCCGGCGCGGCGTACTCCACGAACTCGAAGCCGTCGGTTCCCATGGGATTGTCATACACCTGGCTCATCATTGCACCTCTACCTGATCCGGGTCTGGATCGGTCTGAAAAATCAGAACCTATCTCAAAACTACTGCGCTTGGCATAACTTTGTTGCGTGTCGGCTCAAAATCCTCATGTACTGGCGTGTACACTCCGGTTTTTCGCCGCCACGCGCCTCGTTCTACCTGCGCTCGCGACGTTTTGAGATAGGCTCCAGTTCCTTATTATACCGCCCGAGCGGAGCGCGGCCCAATCCGTCCGCGGGAAACCCATCACTTGACGATGCCGATTTCCGTGCGCACATCAATGAGTTCCGGGAAAAACGTCAGGTCTAGGGCCTTGCGCAAAAAAGCCACGCCGGACGAGCCGCCGGTACCTTTCTTGTGGCCGATGATGCGCTCCACGGTTTTCATGTGACGAAAGCGCCAGAGCTGGAAGTATTCCTCCACGTCCACCAGCTTCTCGCACATCTCGTAGGCGTCCCACCATTTATCCCTGTTCTCGTAGATGGTCTTGAACACCGCTGTCACGCCCGCATCCCGTTCGTAGGATTCCGACCAGTCGCGCTGCACGCGCTCCTGCGGCACCGGCAGGCTGCGACGCTTTAGATAGCGCAGGAATTCGTCGTAGAGACTGGGGCGTTTGAGCAGGTCTTCCAGATACGCATGCGCTTGCGGATCATATTCGTACACCCGCAGCAACTCCGCCGACTTGTTGCCGAGCATGAATTCCAGCGCCCGGTATTGCACCGACTGGAAACCCGAGGCAGTGCCGAGCACGTTGCGGAATTCGGCATATTCACTGGGTGTCAGGGTCTCCAGCACCGCCCACTGGTTGAAAAGCTGCATCTGGATCTGTTTCACACGCGAAAGAATCTTGAAGCAGGGTTCGAGTTTGTCGGCCTGCACGTGGCCAATGGCCGTATCGAGTTCGTGCAGCAACAGCTTGATCCACAGTTCCGATGTCTGGTGCTGGATGATGAACAGCATCTCGTCATGGTGCGGCGGCCGGCTCAGGGGTTTCTGGGCGGTGAGCACCTGGTCGAGGCACAGATAACCTGAGTAGGTCATCCGGTTGCGCAGGTCCGTGTGTATGCCCTGCTCCAGCTCGCGTTTGTTGGCGGTCATGGCCGAGGTCCCGAGTTGCGTTATGTACCGGCCATTCTAGCCGATGGGGTATGCGTGCCGGATCAAGGCGTCCGGCCCACAGCCTAATGTATAATTGCGGCCCCGCTATGCGGGTTTCCGCAGATTTTCAGCCTTACGGCCCTCTCCCCCGCTTCGAGGAGGATGCATTTTGAAGACCGTCGCCAGCTTCGAGATCAAGTACAGCCAGTACCTGGACCCCGAAGGCAAACTCACCCAGAAAAAACTGCCGAAGTTCGCCGAGAACCGCGACGAACTGCTCAAAATGTACCGCATGA
Source organism: Gammaproteobacteria bacterium (assembly GCA_050739295.1). Lineage (GTDB taxonomy): Bacteria > Pseudomonadota > Gammaproteobacteria > Natronospirales > REEB76 > REEB76. The sequence goes on along the minus strand of JBOIBC010000141.1, from coordinate 2,031 downwards.
TGTCCTTCGTTAGGGTGTTCGACACCAAGGCCATCGCCCTGCAGCGCACCGGTCAACTGGGCACTTATGCTTCCTGTCTCGGTCACGAAGCCACCCATGTCGGTATCGGCGCCGCCATGCGGCCGGAGGACGCGTTCTTTCCCATGTACCGCGAATACGGCGCGCAATTCTGGCGCGGCGTGAAACCGCACGAAGTGCTGCTGTTCTGGGGCGGTGATGAGCGCGGAAGTGAATTCTCCGGACCCAAACACGATTTCGCCTGGGCAGTACCCATCGCCACCCAGTGCCATCATGCCGTCGGCGCGGCACTGGCTTTCAAGTTGCGCGGTGAAAAGCGCGCGGCAGTGTCGGTGATCGGCGACGGTGGCACTTCACAAGGTGATTTTTACGAATCCCTGAATGCCGCCGGTGCGTATCAACTGCCGGCGGTATTCGTAGTATCCAATAACAAGTGGGCCATCTCGGTGCCGCTCGCGGCACAAACCGCCTGTGAGACGCTGGCGCAGAAAGCCCTCGCCGGCGGCTTCGAAGGTATCCAGGTGGACGGCAACGATATCATCGCAGTGCGTGACATCATGGAATACGCGCTGGACAAGGCGCGTACCGGCAAGGGTCCTACACTTATCGAAGCGCTCACGTATCGTATCAGCGACCACACTACCGCCGACGATGCCACGCGCTATCGCAGCAAAGAGGAAGTGGAAGATGCGAAAAGGAAAGAGCCGCTGATCCGCATCCGCAAATATCTGGTGGACATCGGCGCCTGGGATCAGAAAAAAGAAGACAAACTGTTGGTGGAATGTGCCGAGCAGGTGGATGCAGAAGTGAAGCTGTACAAAGACACCGGCAAACCGCCGCTGGAATCCATGTTCGATCATATGTTCGGCAACCTGCCGGAAAATCTGGTGGCCCAGCGGGAAGCAGCGCTCGCCGAGGATAAGCATCATGGCTAAGGTTGCGATGGTGGAGGCCATAACCCAGGCCATGGCCTATGAGCTGGAACATGATCCGAGCGTGGTGGTAATGGGCGAAGATGTGGGCGTGAACGGCGGCGTGTTCCGCGCCACCAACGGCCTGCAACAGCGCTTCGGCAAGAACCGCGTCATGGACACGCCATTGGCGGAAGCCCTGATCGCGGGCATGTCCATCGGCATGGCGGCCATGGGTATGAAACCGGTGGCGGAAATCCAGTTCTCAGGCTTCATCTATCCGGCTGTGGATCAGATGATCAATCACGCGGGGCGTTTGCGCACCCGCACCCGCGGCCGCTTACACGTGCCCATGGTGCTGCGCGCGCCGTCGGGCGGCGGTATCCACGCACCGGAACACCATTCCGAAAGTAACGAAGCGCTGTTCGCGCACATGCCCGGCATCCGCACCGTCATGCCGTCGTCGCCGTCGCGTGCTTATGGCCTGTTGCTGGCGTCCATCCGCGATCCCGATCCGGTGGTGTTCCTGGAGCCCACGCGGCTGTACCGCATGAACAAACAGGACGTGGCCGACGACGGTGAAGCACTGCCGCTGGATACCTGTTTCGTGCTGCGTGAAGGTGAGGATGTGACGCTGGTGTCCTGGGGCGCCATGATCCACGAGACCCTGCAAGCCGCAGCGAAACTGGCCGAGGAAGGCGTGGGCTGTGAGGTAATTGACCTCGCGACCGTCAGCCCGATTGATTTCGAAACGATTCTGGAATCGGTGGAGAAGACAGGCCGTCTGGTGATCATCCACGAAGCGCCCAGAAACTGCGGCGTGGGCGCCGAAGTCGCGGCCACAGTGGCCGAGAAAGCCATTTATTCACTGAAAGCGCCCATCGAACGCGTCACCGGCTACGACATTCCCATGCCGCTGTTCAAACTGGAACATGATTACATGCCCAGTGTGGAACGTGTCATCAAGGGCATACGCAAGGTTTTGGAGGCATAAACATGAAAACCTTCAATCTCCCGGATCTCGGCGAAGGCCTGCAGGAAGCCGAGATCGTCAACTGGCTCGTGAAGGAAGGCGATACCGTCAAGGTGGACCAGCCTATCA
>JBOIBC010000140.1:0-4450 GCA_050739295.1 Gammaproteobacteria bacterium | reverse complement strand
GGCCGAGGATGCTCCGGGACGTGCTTCGATAGTATGCCAGTGCAACGGGACGGATTTTTAGAACCTATCTCAAAACTGCTGCGCTTGGCATAACTTTGTTGCGCGTCGGCTCGAAATGCTCATGTACTGGCGTGTACACTCCGCTTTCTCGCCACCGCGCGCCGCGTTCTGCCTGCGCTCGCGGCGTCTTGAGATAGGTTCTAGGTTAATCTGCTGCCAGCGGCGCCGCTTGATATGGGCAGGCGAACGCCGGACACACCCATTATCCACGGTCCGGGAGCTGGGACGAAATTATGGGAATCGCAGGGATCGCGATGTTGGCCGGGGTGCTGGTGGCTCTGGCGCTGCCGGTATTGCCGTCCGGTCCGTGGCTGCTGGTGGGGGTACCGCTGGGAATACTGGCTTCGCGGTGGAAGCCGGGGCGACTCCTTGTATTCGCGTTCATTGGCTTTGGCTGGTGCTGGTGGTGTGCCCAGAATCAGCTTGCCCTGCGTCTTGCACCCGCCTTGGAAGGCCATGATGTGCCGGTGAGCGGTTGGGTGGCCTCCATTCCCCAAACACAGCCCGATTATGTGAGATTTGAATTTGCCGTGGAGCGGATGGATGGCCGCGTACCGGGCAAAGGTATTCCCAAGCTGATCCGCCTCAGCTGGTCGAAAACGGCCGTCGTTCCCGCACCCGGACAGCACTGGCGGTTCACGTTGCGCTTGAAACAACCGCGCGGCTACATGAACCCCGGCGGCTTTGATTACGAGGGTTGGCTGTTCCGTCACGGCATCGGCGCCACGGGTTATGTAGTTCACGACCAGGCGAAATTAATTGATGCTGCGACACGTTTCCCATTGCTCCGCACTCGCGCGGCCATCCTGGCTTCCATACAGCGTGCCTTGGATCAAAACAAATTTTCCGGTGTGGCCGCAGCGCTTGCCGTCGGTGATCGCAGTGGCATTGACGCCGAGCAATGGCGGGTGTTCCAGAATACCGGCACCGCGCATCTAATGGCCATTTCCGGTTTGCACATTGGTCTGGTAGCGGGACTGATGTTCATGCTGATGCGATTACTCTGGCGCCGCAGTGCATGGCTGTGCGCGCGTCTGCCGGCGCCCATTGCCGGCGCACTGGCGGCTCTGCTGGCGGCAGCATTGTATGCCGCCATGGCCGGTTTTTCGGTGCCGACGCAACGGGCGCTTGTGATGCTGGTGGCGTTGGCGGGCGCGACAGTGTTGCGGCGCCACGCGCGACCCTGGGACATGCTCGGTTTGGCGTTGATCGGCGTGCTGATCCTCGATCCGCTCTCGGCAGGCGAGATCGGATTCTGGTTATCCTTCGCCGCAGTGGCGACGATCTTCTTTGTATTCAGCGGCCGCCTGAACACGGGCCGCGGCAAGCTCATGCAATTGCTGCGTATCCAGTGGGCCGTGGGCATCGGTTTGCTGCCGTTGCTGGTGCTGTTTTTTCACCGTGCCACGCTGGTATCGCCTCTGGCCAACATCGTGGCGGTGCCGGTGTACAGCCTGCTGGTGGTGCCGCTGGTTTTGACGGGTGTGGTGTTTCTCGGGCTCTGGCCATGGCTTGGAACCCTGCTGCTAAAACTGGCAACGAGTGTGATCGCGGTGACCTGGCCGCTGTTGGAACATCTTTCACATCTATCTCTTGCGCATGTTGTCGCGCCGGAACCATCTCTGATTGCAGTAGTAATTGCGATAGTCGGCGCGTTATGGCTGATGGTGCCGCGCCGGATACCGGCGCGCTGGCTCGGTGCAGTTTTGCTGTTACCATTGTTTTTACCAGCAGCCCCGGGTATCCCCAAAGGCGGTTTCAATCTGAGCCTGCTGGATGTCGGGCAGGGACTATCCGCCGTGGTGCGTACCACTCAACACACCTTGATATACGACACCGGTCCGGCGTTCTCGGATCATTCCGATACCGGCGAACTGGTGGTGATTCCCTGGCTGCAAAGCCGTGGTGTCAGCGCGCCGAATCTCACCATCGTGAGTCATGGCGATAACGATCATGCCGGCGGCCTGCGCAGCCTGCGTGCGGCGTATCCGAAGATGCCGGTGCTCTCTGGCGATCCAGGACGGGTGATTGGTGCGCAACGCTGTGTGCGTGGCCAGTCCTGGGAATGGGATGGCGTGCGTTTCGAGATGTTGTCGCCCGAAATGGACGGCCCCGTCGAAGGCAATGATGCTTCCTGTGTGTTGCAGATCAGCGGCACAGATGGCAATGCTTTGCTGGTGGGTGATCTGACGCGCCGTGGCGAACAGCGATTACTGTCGCTTGATGAAGCTCGGCTCGGCAGCGACGTGCTGGTAGTGCCCCATCATGGCAGCCTGTCTTCATCCAGCGAGGAGTTTGTAGAAGCCGTGTCACCGCGGTTTGTCCTGTTTCCAGTGGGCTACCGCAATCGTTGGGGTTTTCCGAAGGCAAAAGTGGTGAGGATTTACCAGGACGCCGGCGCGCAGGAGCTGGATACTGTCACCGCGGGTGCCGTGGAAATCCGCCTGTGGCCCGGACAGCAACCACGGCTGGTCAGCCGCTGGCGGCTGGATGCGGCGCGCTTCTGGACCGCGCGCTGAACCACTCCGGCCGTTCGCCCGGCGGGTAAAATCCAGTATGATGCGCGAGATTCATCACCGGATGTGCGTTTCGAATGTTTGAAATCATCAAGTCCGGCGGCTGGCTCATGGCCCCGCTTATTCTGTGCTCCATCATCGTCGTGGCCATCGTGGCGGAACGCCTCTGGACGTTGCAGACCAAACGCGTGGCCCCCGAGCATCTGGCCGCCCAGGTATGGAACTGGCTCAAGAGCGGCGAACTGGATGAGGAGCGGCTGCAAGCGCTGCGCACCGGCTCACCTTTGGGCCGCATTCTGGCCGCCGGTCTTGAATATCGCCATGCCAAGCGCGAAGTCATGAACGAGGCTATCGAGGATACCGGCCGACACGTGGTGCATGAGCTAGGTCGCTATCTCAATGCACTCGGCACGATTTACAGCATCGCGCCGTTGCTAGGATTGCTCGGCACCGTGCTCGGCATCGTACATGTGTTTGCCCGGATTTCCACCGCCGGCCTAGGTAACCCGGAGGTTCTTTCAGGCGGTATCTCGCAGGCATTGATCGCCACCGTTGCTGGACTGACCGTGGCCATAATCGCATACGTCCCATACCGCTATTTGCGCGGCAAGGTGGACGACTTGGTGGACCGCATGGAGCGCGAAACCGTACGCTTCATGAACGCAGTGCGGGACGCGCAGCGTGATCTGGAATCCGAGCGGCCGGTCAAATCTGTACCGAAGCGCGAGGCGCGCGCGTGAAGCTGCGTTCCCGCCAGTGGGAGGAGCCGGAGTTGAATATCATCAACTTCGTGGACGTGATGCTCATGCTGCTGGTGTTCTTCATGATGACCACTCACTTCATCCAGAACACCAGCCTGACGGTCGAACTTCCCAGCGCCAGTGTCAGTCCATCGCCCAACCGGCTCACCGGCATAGAAGTGACTATTGACTCCCAAGGACATTACTACGTCAATCAGAAGGCGGTAGCGGGCACCAGTCCGGATGCGATTCGGGCCGCGATTCTGGCATCGGCAGGGGGGCGGCGCAACCTGCCGGTTATCTTGCGCGCCGACGCACGCTCCAGCCATCAGTCAGTGGTGACGGTGATGGATGTGGCTGGTGCGCTGGGATTCACGCAACTGCAAATTCTCACTACGAACCCCCCAGCGGGAAACTGACGTGTTCCGGTTACGACTGGACAGCGGCGTACTCGGGATTTATAAACGTCTGCTGAGTTATGTGCTGCCATTCTGGCAGATATTCATACTCGCGATCCTGGGCATGATTGTTTACGCGCTGACCCAGCCGGCATTTGCCGCGCTGGTCAAGCCGTTGCTGGACAAGAGTTTTGTCCAGCACAATTCCCAGAGCATCAAATTGATACCGGTGCTGGTGGTCGGTTTGTTCGTGTTGCGGGGTTTGGCGGGATTCTTCGCCACGTATTTCATTACTTGGACGGGCCGCGGTGTCATCAAGAATCTGCGCGGTCAGGCATTCGGCAAACTTTTACGGCTGCCGACACGCTATTACGATGCCAGCTCCTCCGGCATGCTGATATCGAAAATCACCTACAATATCGAGCAGGTGGCCGAAGCCACCACCAATGCCATTACTGTCATCATCCGCGACGGACTCACCATCATCGGCCTCATCGCGCTGATGTTCTATCTGAGCTGGGTATTGTCCATCTTCACCCTGGTCGTTGGCCCGCTGATTGCACTGCTGGTGCGATACGTCAGTGAGCGCTTCCGCCGTTATAGCGGGCGCATCCAGGATTCCATGGGTGACGTCACTCGGGTATCCGAGGAAGTGATCAGCGGCCACCGCGTGGTGAAACTGTTTGGTGGTCTCCAGCAGGAGACCCGGCATTTCGAGCAGGTGAACGAACACAAC
>JBOIBC010000139.1:0-4455 GCA_050739295.1 Gammaproteobacteria bacterium | reverse complement strand
GTGAGTTGCCGTTCCAGGCGGCGTTACTTGCCATTCCATAGGCGACCGGGCTGGTTTGAAGCGGCGGCGACGGTGGTACGATCTCGGAAGGTGCCGACGCCAAATGCATACGTGCATCGTTGTGACGCAAACCTATGAGCGCAGCCACTGCCACACAGGCCGCTACCGCCACGCCCGCGGCGGTCCTGCCGAAATATCCGTTGAGGCCGTGCCACTTTTCTTCCACGGGTGCCTCGACAAGCACCGCCATGATACGGTCAGCAAAACCGCGGGTGTCCACATGCGGCAGCGCCTTGCGCATGGCTTCGCCGATCAGATGGTAACGTTCCCAGCAAGTGGATAAATGCCTTTCCGACCCGAAGCGACGCGCCAGCAGCTCGTGCTCGCTTATGGGCAGCTCATCGTCCGCCAGCGCCGAAATCTGTTCACGCAGTTTTTCCGTCATGACGCCCGTATCACTCCGTTAGTCCAACAAGGGCCGTAATCTGCCGTCAATCGCCTCACGCGCCCGGAAGATGCGCGAGCGCACCGTACCCACCGGGCAGGACATGGTCTGAGCAATTTCTTCATAACTCATGCCCTCAATCTCCCGGAGGAGGATCGCGGTGCGCAAATCCTCCGGCAATTCTCCTATGGCCGCCTCCACGGTGCGCTGGATCTCCTCGGTGAGCAGCAGCCGTTCAGGCGTATCCATGTCTTTGAGCCGCGCCTGCATCTCGTACTGATCCGGGTCCTGCAGATCCACGCCGTGATCCAGTGGCCGGCGACCTTCGGCCACCAGGTAATTTTTCGCGGTGTTGATGGCGATCCGGTACAGCCAAGTATAAAACGCGCTGTCACCGCGGAATCCCGGAATCGCCCGGTAAGCCTTGATAAAGGCTTCCTGCGCCACATCCAGCGCTTCACTGCTATCGTGCACGTAGCGGGTGACAAGCTTGATGATCTTGTGCTGATACTTGCGCACCAGCACGTCGAACGCTGCCTTGTCGCCACGTTGCACGCGCGCGACCAGCATCTGGTCGGTATCGGCCTTGGCCGGCCGGATTTCCAAGACCGGCTTGGGGCTATGCATGCGCTTTGCTCATAGACAGATGCGGGAGCAGATAGTTCGCCATTGAGGTCCGGTACGGGTATATTTCGCGTCCCCGGGGGCTTTGGCAGCCCGGGATGGCCATTTTAGCAGCCTTGAGAGAGCCACGGCGGACCATGCAGCAGAACGCAAGCTATGACGTCCTCGTCCTAGGCAGCGGCGCTGCCGGCCTGACTTTGGCGCTGCGCCTGCCGGAGACCTGCCACATCGCCTTGGTATCCAAAGGCCCGTTGCATGAAGGCAGCACCTTCTACGCCCAGGGTGGCATCTCGGCGGTGCTGGACAAGACCGATTCTCTGGAATCCCACATCCAGGACACGCTCGACGCCGGCGCCGGACTGTGCGACACGCGCGCCGTGCGCTACGTGGTCGAACAAGGGCCGGATTGCATCCGCTGGCTCATCAGCCTGGGAGTGCAATTCACCCGTGACCGGGAATCCCGCGACCCGGATGTCTACCACCTGACCCGCGAGGGCGGCCACAGCCACCGGCGCGTCGTACATGCGGACGACGCCACCGGCCGCGCGATTGAAACCACCATGGAAAAACTCGTGCGTTCGCGGCCGAATGTCACGCTGCTGGAAAATCATATCGCCGTGGACCTGATCACTGCGGCTAAGATGGGCCTGCCGGAGTCACGCTGCCATGGCGCATATCTGCTGGACCGGCGCAGCCAGCACGTGCGCACCGTTGGCGCACGTCAGGTGGTATTGGCTACCGGTGGCGCGAACAAAGTGTATCTGTACACCACCAATCCGGACAGTTCCAGCGGTGACGGCATCGCCATGGCATGGCGTGCCGGCTGCCGTATCGCCAACATGGAATTCATGCAGTTTCATCCTACATGCCTGTTCCACCCTTCCGCCAAATCCTTTCTCATCAGTGAAGCGGTGCGTGGCGAAGGCGGAAAATTGTTGTTGCCTGATGGCAGTGAATTCATGAAAAAATTTGATCCACGCGCTGAACTGGCGCCGCGTGACATCGTGGCCCGCGCCATTGACCACGAAATGAAACGTCTGGGTTCGGATCATCTGCTCTTGGACATCAGTCACAAACCCAAAGCCTTCATCCAGGAACATTTCCCGACCATCTATGCGCGCTGCCTGGACTATGGCTACAACATGGCCAAGGGTCCGATTCCGGTGGTGCCTGCGGCGCATTACACCTGCGGCGGCGTGCTCACGGATTTGCATGGCCGCACCGATTTGCAGGGACTCTACGCCATCGGTGAGGCCGCCTTTACGGGGCTGCACGGCGCCAATCGCATGGCTAGTAATTCATTGCTGGAGTGCATCGTCTTGGGCAGCGCTGCGGCCGCCGATATCGTCGCGAGCCAAGATGATGCGAAACCACCGCGTACGCTGTTGAAATGGGATGAGAGCCGTGTGACGGATTCGGATGAAGAAGTTGTGGTATCTCATAATTGGAGCGAATTGCGCCATTTCATGTGGGATTACGTCGGCATCGTGCGCACCAACAAGCGGCTCAAGCGCGCCCTGAGTCGCGTTGAATTACTGCTGCACGAGATTGAGGAATATTACGGCAACTTTCGCATCACCGGTGACCTGATCGAGTTGCGCAATCTCGCGCAGGTGGCAAAACTCATCATCCAGTCTGCCATCTCGCGCAAGGAAAGCCGCGGCCTGCACTACACGCTGGATTATCCCGACCCCGATAATCAGCGTGCGCCCGGCAACACCGTGCTGGTGCCGCCCAATTTCGCCGGCAATCGTCAGGCGGTAACCTGGAATAACTGAATCACGTCCATAAAGGCTCGGCTGTGCCGGGCGCTACCGTTTCGGTGTTCCGTATCTCAGTATAATTCGCAGGCGTCGCAGATTATCCGCGCTGCAACTGTCGCGCGCCAGCATCACCGCGCAGCGTTTACGCTCCAGCGTGCGAAAATGTGCGATTACGATCCAGTTACCCAGATGGGCTTCCGGCAGGATCTCCACCGCGTGAATCACATTGCTGTAATCTGTGATGCGCCAGTCTTCTTCCAGTGACCACTGCAAGCGTTTTGGCGTGCGTCGCCAGAAAATCACGATGTTCCACATGAGGCTGCCGAGTATAGCCAGCAGGATCACCAAGCGGCTCAACAGGGATAATGGCAACTGCATGCAGACCACCGCCGCAGTGATGTGGATGGCGAACAACAGAGTCGCGATGAGACGCGACGGACGGATATTAATTTCGAGTGGTTCGCCGTAAGGATTCGATGACACGGCGCTGTTCCTCGGTACTTGGCTGTTCACGCCCCATGATGTACGCCAGCAGAACGGGATCGGGCAAGTTCAATAGTGAAGCGAATGCCTGCTGTTCCTCAATCGAAGCAGCCGCAAAGCGGCCTTCCAAATAGCCCTCCAATACCAAATCCAGTTCTTTCATGCCACGGCGGCATTGCCAGCGCAAGCGCGTAATTTCACTCACAGTCACCGACCCGTCCCTGGTGCCTTCGCCAGCCACACCATCCCTGGCGTGGCGCTTGGCCAGACCGACATGCCACCGGCATGTCGGTTGAAGCTCCGACCTTGCCCACGACGGCATTGCCAGTACAAGCGTGAAATTTCACTCACAGCTACTTGGACGAATTCCTTATCCCGGCTTGCCCTCACTCCTAACCTCTTCAGTACTCCCGTTCCACCATCTTCTTCTTGATCTCCGCAATCGCCTTGCCTGGATTGAGACCCTTGGGACAGGTGCGGGTGCAATTCAAGATGGTGTGGCAGCGATACAGTTTGAAGGGATCCTGCAAATCGTCCAATCGCTCGCCGGTGGCTTCGTCACGGCTATCTGCGATCCAGCGGTAGGCTTGCAGCAGAATCGCCGGGCCGAGATACCGATCCGGATTCCACCAGTAACTGGGGCAACTGGTGGTGCAGCAGGCACACAGGATGCACTCGTACAAGCCATCCAGTTTCGTGCGATCCTCCTTGGATTGCAGCCGTTCACGGTCCGGTGGCGCGGATTGGGTGCGAATCCACGGCTTGATGGATGCGTACTGAGCATAAAAATGGGTGAGATCCGGCACCAAGTCCTTAACCACCGGCATGGATGGCAAGGGATAGATCTCCACATCGCCTTTGCAGTCCTTGATGTCATGGGTACAAGCGAGCGTATTGGTGCCGTCAATATTCATGGCGCAGGAACCGCAGATGCCTTCACGGCAGGAACGCCGTAAGGTCAGGGTCGCATCCATCTCGTTTTTGATTTTCAACAATGCGTCCAACACCATCGGTCCGCACTTGTCCACGTCCACTTCATAGGTGTCCAGGCGTGGATTCTCGCCACTGTCCGGATCGTAGCGATACACGCGGAAACGCTTGATGTTTTTCGCACCTTCCGGGGCTTTCCAGGTCTTGCCT
>JBOIBC010000138.1:0-4516 GCA_050739295.1 Gammaproteobacteria bacterium | reverse complement strand
CACTGGATCCAAATCAATCAACAAATCGAGGTCCTGGGTTAAGCGGATGTGGCCGTGCAATATGACCGCCAATCCACCCACAACCACATAGCGCACCTGCGTCTTATCCAAGGCTGCAAAAATTTCATGCACATTAAAGGCCATACCTATTCATCATTCCACTGTCAAAGAAAAGGCTAGATAAAAGCCAGAGATTTTGGCTCGCTGGCTAGGCAAAAATGATGGCGTACCCGGAGTGTACAAAGAAGTACATGAGGATTGCGCCGGCATTTTTAACAAAGCCAGGGACCAAAAGATCGGCTGTTATCACATGTTCCGACGATATTCGCCACTTACTTCATACAGCGCATGTGATATCTGCCCCAGCGAGTTGTACTTCACCGCTTCCATCAACGAGGCGAAGATGTTCTTGCGGTCGCGGGTGGTCTGAAGGAATTTCGCCTATGACCCGGAACACACTCACCCTCTTCACCCTCTCCCGCAGGGTGAGGGGTGACAAGAAGTTTTACCTACCCCCGGGAGGGTGAGGGAAGTAATTCGATCTTGGTCGCGCTGTGGTTGCATCGCGATGCAGCAGCTCTTGATCGTCCAGGCGCTTGTGCAATGATGCGGCGCTCAGGTCAAAACCGTTCGGCCAGGCGAGTGCCCCGAGTTCTATGAAAAAACGCTGGAAGAATGTTAAATCAGCCAATGGGATGGTCATGGCGGTACCTGACTTCACAAAATCGGCGAAATCATACACTCCCCAACTGTTGTCAGAGAAACGCAGCAATATCTTGTGGTCCTTCTGATATTCAGCACTGGTCAATTTAATCATTATCGGCTCCTGGGATGCGCTCCAGAGGCTGAAGCGCTTGTGCCTTGTCTCAATTTTGCTCCAATTCGGTCCGATGGTCGAGACACCACTGACGTACCAGATTCGCCGCACGCCGCGGCAATTCACCTTCGATAACTGAGCCATCCATTATGGCGACCAGGGCTTCATGCCCCTGATATTCCACGTGGATGTGGGGCGGGCCATGATCCGCAAAATACATGCGTACATAAATGCCGAAGAAACTGGAAATGACGGGCATCCTGACCTCAGATTATCAGCTACGCATCACTGCTGTTTAACCTACATATTCCTTCTGTATTCCCCACCCACTTCATACAGCGCATGTGATATCTGCCCAAGTGAGTTGAACTTCACTGCTTCCATCAGCGAGGCGAAGATGTTCTTGCGGTCGCGGGCGGTTTGTTGGAGTTGGGTTAGGGAGCCGGGAATTCCCCCCTCACCCCCGCCCTCTCCCGCCATGGGGGAGAGGGGGTCGCGTTTACCCTCACCCCTCACCCCTATTCCCGGAAACTGCTCCTGCGTTTCCGGGACTTCCGTCTTCCCTGACGGTCGCCCGGAGGGAGAGGGATACAAAACCGGAGAGGCAATCAAAGCATTGCGGGCCTGCTGGAATGCGTGGACGTTCTCGATCTGCTGGCGCTTTTCGTCTTCGGTGGAGCGAATCAACTCGATCTTGGTGACGATGTCGCCGGCGTGTTCCTTGGGCAGGAAGGTGTTGACGCCCACCAACGGCAACGAGCCATCGTGTTTTTTCTGTTCGTAGTAAAGGCTTTCTTCCTGGATCTTGCCACGCTGATACATGGTATCCATCGCGCCCAGCACGCCACCACGCTCGGAGATGGACTCGAACTCCTTATATACCGCTTCTTCCACGATGTCGGTGAGCTGCTCGATGACGAAGCTGCCCTGCCAGGGATTCTCGTTGAAGTTGAGCCCCAGCTCGTGATTGATGATGAGCTGGATCGCGACCGCACGTCGCACGGATTCCTCGGTGGGTGTGGTAATCGCTTCGTCATAGGCGTTGGTGTGCAGGCTGTTGCAGTTGTCGAACAGCGCATACAGCGCCTGCAAGGTGGTACGGATGTCGTTGAACTGGATCTCCTGCGCGTGCAGCGAACGGCCGGAAGTCTGGATGTGGTACTTCAACATCTGGCTGCGTGCCGAGGCACCGTAGCGTTCGCGCATGGCGCGCGCCCAGATGCGCCGCGCGACCCGGCCGATGACGCTGTATTCCGGGTCCATGCCGTTGGAAAAGAAGAACGACAGGTTCGGCGCGAAGTCGTCTATCTGCATGCCGCGCGCCAGATAGTATTCGACGATGGTGAAACCGTTGCTGAGCGTGAATGCGAGCTGACTGATGGGGTTCGCGCCGGCTTCAGCGATGTGGTAGCCGGAAATCGAAACCGAGTAGAAATTGCGCACCTTGTGATCCACGAAGTATTGCTGGATATCACCCATCATGCGCAGCGCGAATTCCGTGGAGAAGATGCAGGTGTTCTGGGCCTGATCCTCTTTCAGGATGTCCGCCTGCACGGTGCCGCGGACCTTGTGCAGCGTCTCGGCCTTGATCTTGTCGTAGGTTTCGCGCTCCAGGACTTCGTCGCCGGTGACACCCAGCAATCCCAGGCCCAGGCCATTGTTGCCTTCCGGCAGTTCACCCGCATATTGGGGCCGTGGCTTATCCTTATATAGTGAGGCAATTTTCTTTTCGGCGGCTTCCCAGCGCTTCGGTTCCTCTTTTAGGTATTTCTCCACCTGCTGGTCTATGGCGGTGTTCATGAACATGGCCAAGATCATGGGCGCAGGGCCGTTGATGGTCATGGATACCGAGGTCTTGGGATCGCACAGATCAAAGCCCGAGTAAAGCTTCTTCATGTCGTTGAGGCTGGCGATGCTCACGCCTGAGTTGCCGACCTTGCCGTAGATGTCCGGGCGCTCCGCCGGGTCTTCGCCATAGAGCGTGACGGAATCAAATGCAGTTGACAGGCGCGATGCCGGTTGGCCCAGCGACAGGTAATGAAAGCGGCGGTTGGTGCGCTCCGGCGTGCCTTCGCCCGCGAACATGCGCGTGGGGTCTTCACCGATGCGGCGGTAAGGATACACGCCCGCGGTATACGGATAGGCGCCCGGAAGATTCTCGCGCATGAGGAAACGCAGTAGGTCCGCCCAGCTTTTGTAAGCAGGTGGTGCGATTTTGGGAACCTTCTGGTGGCTTAGGGATTCTTTGTAGTTATTGCCTTCGATGGCTTTGCCGCGCACTTGATAGGTGTAGTGCTCGTCGGTGATGCTTTTCAAACGCTGCGGCCATTCGCGCAGCAGATGCAGGGCTTCGCTGGAGAGCTCTTTGACGGCCTCGTTGTAGCGCTGGCGCAGAATTACAAGAGAGTGAGGCGTGAGGGGTGAAGGGTGAGGAGTTTCTCCCCTCTCCCCACGGGAGAGGGTGGCGCGCAGCGCCGGGTGAGGGTTGGTTGCATGCGCGGCATCGGGATGCTGCGGCACTTGGGCACCCTCTCCCCCTACCCCTCTCCCGGAGGGCGAGGGGTATAAATCATTCTCGTCATTCCCGCGAAGGCGGGAATCCATCTTCTCTTTTCTTACGGACTGGATGCCCGCTTCCGCGGGCATGACGGAATTTAGATCGTCAGTTTCATATAAGCCCAGCGGCTTTGGCAGCTTCGGATCATGCAAATCCCGCAGGACTTCGTAGTAATGCTGGGCACGACCGGCGGCCTCGGCTTGCTGGTCAATTTTCTGGTTGATGCTGCGGCCCTGCTCGGAAATCTCCGCAAGGTAACGCACGCGTGCGCCGGGAATCAGCACAGTGGCGCGCGGTTCCTTGATGGAGGTGTCAACCTGAGGATTGAAATCGCAACGCGGTCCCTCACCCTCGATCCCTCTCCCGGAAGGCGAGGGATGCAAACCCAGTTTCTCCCGCAAAAGCCGGCACAGGTTCACGAACATCCAGGTAATGCCCGGATCGTTGAACTGGCTGGCGATGGTGGGATACACCGGCACCTGTTCGTCCGGCAGCTTGAACGCAGTGCGGTTGCGCTTCCATTGTTTTCTGACGTCGCGCAACGCGTCATCGGCACCGCGCCGGTCAAACTTGTTGAGCACCACGAGTTCCGCGTAATCCAGCATGTCGATTTTTTCGAGCTGGCTGGCCGCGCCGTAGTCGCTGGTCATAACGTAGGTGGAAAAATCCACCATGTCCACGATCTCGGAATCGCTTTGGCCGATGCCGGCGGTCTCGACCAGGATCAGGTCGTAACCCTGGCCGCGCAAGAAATGGATGCAGTCCTTGAGCATCTCGTTGGTGGCGGCGTGCAGACGGCGCGTGGCCATGGAGCGCATGAATACGTGCTGGTTGCGCAGCGCATTCATGCGGATACGGTCACCCAGCAGCGCACCGCCGGTGCGCCGGCGTGTGGGGTCTACCGCCAGCACCGCGATGCGCATTTGCGGGAAGGCGTGCAGGAAGCGCAGCAGCAGTTCGTCCACTACTGAGGACTTGCCCGCGCCGCCGGTGCCGGTGACGCCCACCACCGGCACTTTCTTGCCGGCAAGATCCCATTGCTTGCGCAGCCGTGTCAGCTCGGTGTCGCTGATAATCCCCGCTTCGAGAGCGGTAAGCATGCGGCCCACGGACATTTCATCGTCGGTCGAGACCTTCGCGGG
>JBOIBC010000137.1:0-4541 GCA_050739295.1 Gammaproteobacteria bacterium | reverse complement strand
AGCTTGCCCCGAATTTCGGATACCGACGTAGCGGTGGATAATTCAGACCGGTCGCGCACGGCTTTCCAGTCGCGCAGTTTGAGGCGCTTGAGGGCTTGCGGAAACAGGATCCGTTCTTCGGTTTCCACATGTTTTGCCTGGCTGTCCAGATAATGGCGCCCGAGTTCCAGCAGTTTTGCAGCGTGCGCGCGCTTGCCGGCCTGCACTTCCAGCGCCAGTTCAATGAGCCAATCCTCCAGAGCGTAGATGTCCTGGTGCTGCTGGCGCAGCCGTTCCACTTCCTGCCACAGCGGTGCACCGGCTTCCAGCAACTTCTGAAAGATGAGGTCTTCCTTGGGATGGTGTACGACGCTGGGGAATTTGCGCATGTAGTACAGGGCATTGACCATCAATACATAATCCGGTGTGCTCCGCTGCTCCAGCAGATCGAGCTGCATACGCAACAGCATCAGCACGCGCCGCATGTTGGCATGTTCCTGGCGCAGCTTGTCTATCGGGTGTTTTGGCACTACTTCTCCCTGAAGAACACGTGGGAGCTTTATAGTCAAAATCCATTGCTCCGACATTGACCTGGATCAAGTTAGGCAGGGGAATACCCGGTTCTTTCCGGCCATCGGCCGGATTCCGGCGGTGAGCGGTTTTATTGACCCAGATCAGTTTCATGAGTCGGCTTCCGAAGTAAGGTTCACGCAGGCAACCATGGGCTACCCGCGTGGATACATCCATCCATTTTGATCCTGAATTGATTCGCCGTTATGACGTGAGCGGTCCGCGTTACACCTCCTACCCTACCGCAGCGCAGTTCAATAGCCACTCTGGCCCCCGGGAATATATGGAGGCGGCTCGTCGCAGCAACGACGACCCGATCCCGGCGCCGCTGTCGCTATATGTGCACATTCCGTTCTGCGAGAGCCCTTGCTACTACTGCGCCTGCACCCGCGTGATTACGCGCGACCACGCCAAGGCGCAAGCCTACTTGTCACGTCTGTACCGCGAGATCGAATTGCAGGCTGACTTGTTTGACTGGGATCGCACGGTTCGTCAGTTACATCTGGGCGGCGGCACCCCTACGTTTCTGACCCTGCCGGAGCTGCAGGAATTCATGAATGTACTCGACCAGTCGTTCACGCTGGCACGCACCCCGGAGCGGGAATTCGGTATCGAGGTGGATCCACGCACGGTGACGGACGCTATGCTCGGTGGCCTTGCAGAAATGGGATTCAACCGCATCAGTTTCGGCGTGCAGGACTTCAATCCAAAGGTGCAGGCCGCTGTCAACCGTATCCAGTCCCAGGAACATATCCTGGGTCTTATCCACACCGCACGCGCAGTGGGTTTCGTGTCCATCAATGCGGACCTGATCTATGGGCTGCCGCATCAGACACCCGACAGCTTCGCCCAGACCCTCGATACGCTCATTGGGGCACGCCCTGATCGCCTTGCCATCTACAACTACGCGCACATGCCGCGACAATTCAAGGCACAGCGCTTGATCAGTGTGGATGCTTTGCCGGATGCGGGAACCAAGCTGCATTTGCTGGAACTCACGGTCAGGAAACTGACTGCTGCAGGCTACGAATATATCGGCATGGATCACTTTGCATTGCCCACCGATGCGCTGGCCGATGCTCTGCATCGGGGCACCTTGCAGCGCAACTTCCAGGGCTACTCCACGGGCGCGGAATGCGATTTGGTGGGATTGGGCATGAGCGCCATCAGCTTCGTGCGCGACACATACAGCCAGAATGCCAAGAGTCTGCCGGAATACTCGGCGTGCATGGATGCGGGCGAACTTCCGGTCCGGCGGGGCCTCACCATGACCACCGATGACCGTTTGCGCCGCACACTGTTGCAGCAACTCACCTGCCAGGGACGGGTTTCATTTCCACTCTACGAGCAGCATTTTGGTATTGAGTTCCGCGACTACTTTGCCGCTGAATTGCGCGCTTTGGCGCCGATGGCCGCAGATGGCCTGGTACAGATGGATCAGAATGGGCTGGCATTGACACCGGTCGGCCGTCTGTTGATGCGTACCGTCGCGATGGTATTTGATGCGTACCTGCGCCAACCGGTGCCGCTGATTTCAATGCCGGATAGTTTGGCTCGGTTTTCGCGGGTGATCTAGCCCGACTGGGCGCCCAAGGGGTGGCAGCGGCGGTTTTCCCACGGCGATAATTTGGGGTAGCCTGTGTCCCTTTTCCAGTCGTTTGAAAGGTTCCCGTGGCCACCACTCATGCGAACGCGCACATTGATTTGCAGCGGCTGCGCCAAGCCTGCAGCAGTTGTTCACTGGCGGAGCTGTGCCTGCCCATGGGGCTCAGTCACGAAGACGTGGAGCGTCTTGACGCCTTGGTCAAACCTTCGACTCCGATGCACGCCGGCGAACATTTATACCGCGTCGGTGATCCGTTTGAAGCCATTTACGCGGTACGCTCCGGTTACTTCAAAACCTGCGTCAATGATGACACGGGCCGCGAGCAGGTACTCGGGTTTCATTTACCCGGCGAACTCATGGGCTTGGGCGCCATCTATCCGGATCATCATGAAGCGGATGCCATAGCATTGGATACGGCGACGGTTTGCCGCTTGCAATACAGCGACCTGTCTGCCCTCGCCGCCCAAATACCAAGTCTGCAAAAACAGTTGTTCCGCCTGATGAGCCGTGATATCGCCAGTTCCCATGCGCTCTCGGGGGACTTTACCGCTGAGGAGCGTATCGCCGCTTTCCTCATGAGCCTGTCCAGCCGCTTGCATCTGCGTGGCTATTCCGCGACCGAGTTCATCCTGGCCATGACCCGGCGCGATATCGCCAATTACCTGCGGCTTGCCGCCGAGACCATCAGCCGGGTACTCGCTAAATTCCAGGACGATGGCATTATTTCCATCGAACGTCGCGACGTGCGCATTCTCGACCCGCAACGATTGAATGGTCTTTGCCGTAATGTGCCGAAGACCTAGGGATTTTCTTGATGCCTTACGGGGAAGCGGGCTTTCCGATAATCAAATTTGTTTAATGAGTTCAAGCAACGATGCCGAACAATCGTCCGATTGCGGCCGTCAGGATCATTGCCAGTGCGCTCCAGAACGTAACCCGGATGGCGGCCTTTATCACCGGCGCACCACCGGCTTTGGCGGCGATCCCGCCCAGTACGGCAAGCAAGACGAGTGAGAGCACGGCGACGAAGGTTATGAGCTGCGCAAGCGGAACCAGCCAGGCCAGCAACAACGGCAAAGCCGCACCGATGGCAAATGTCACGAGCGACGAAAGCGCGGCCTGGACTGGGCGTGCCCGGCCGCCCTCGGTGATTCCGATATCGTCTCTGGCATGTGCACTGAGTGCGTCGTGCGCCATCAGTTGCTCGGACACTTGACGTGCCAGACCGGAAGACAGACCGCGTGACTCATAGATTTTTGCAAGCTCGTTCCTTTCGAACTCGGGATCTTCCGCCAGCGACTTGCTTTCCAGGGCAAGGTCCGCCTGTTCCATGTCGGATTGGGAACTGACGGAAACGTATTCACCGGCTGCCATGGACATCGCTCCCGCGACCAACCCGGCCAGACCCGCGAGAAGAATGTAGTTTCGCGCGGCATGCGTGGCGGCGACACCGATGATCAGACTCGATATGGATACGATACCGTCATTCGCCCCCAGCACCGCGGCGCGCAGCCAGCCCGCTCGATGTGATCTGTGTACATGGCGACTCATGTTGATTCCATCTTACGCCTGACAGGAAATTTTAAACCCTTGTCAATGTTCGCGTTCCAGCATCAGTTTTTTGATTTCTGCGATGGCCCGCCCGGGATTCAGGCCTTTTGGGCAGGTGCGTGTGCAATTGAGGATGGTATGACAGCGGTACAGCTTGAAGGGATCCTGCAGTGCATCCAGGCGCTCGCCCGCGGCCTCATCGCGGCTGTCCGCGATGGCCCGGTATGCCTGCAGCAGTACCGCGGGGCCGAGGAAGCGCTCGGGATTCCACCAATGGCTCGGACAGCCGCTGGTGCAGCAAAAGCACAGGATGCATTCGGAATAACCATCAAGCCGTGCGCGTTCCTCTGGCGACTGCAGGCGTTCACGGTCTGGCAGGGGTGAGTAAGTCTTCAGCCACGGCTCGATCGAGGCATATTGCGCGAAGTCGTGGGTCTGATCCCCCACCAGGTCCTTGATGACCGGCATGTTGTTGAGTGGATATATCTTCACGATACCGGGGACGTCCTGGATGGAGCGGGTGCAAGCGAGCCAGTTCGTCCCATCAATATTCATGGCGCAGCTTCCGCATACGCCCTCACGACAGGAACGGCGGAATGTCAGGGTGCTGTCAATCTCGCTCTTTATCTTGATGAGTGCGTCCAGCACCATCGGCCCGCAACGGTCCAAGTCAATAAAGTAGGTATCAATGCGGGGCGTCTCGCCGCCTTCGGGATCGTAACGGTAAACCTGGAACTCCTTTACATGTTCTGCGTGTTCGGGCTTAGGCCAGGTTTTGCCTTCATGGATACGCGAATTCTTCAGTAAGCCGAAATTGCGCGGAAAAGGCCCATGC
>JBOIBC010000136.1:0-4555 GCA_050739295.1 Gammaproteobacteria bacterium | reverse complement strand
GAACAGCAGCTTGGTGCCGAGTTGCAGTGAAAGTGATTCGATACGTATCACGTAATTGGCTGTACCGGTGTGGAGGCGGGAGCGGTTGCAGGGCGCGCGATTGTACGCTGCCACGCTTGACATCGGAACCCACTGGACGATGAAAGTGGCGACAAGTCTGCAAGGGTGCCAAGTTCCGTATTGCCACCTTATCGGAGCCTTTGGTATTACCTTAATTTGCGTGGCAAAACTGCTCATCAGCGGTTGAAACTCTTCCTGCGACCCCCATTTCAGGCGTAACCTGAATTCATGTTGAATGGGGGTTCCAGTGCGACTCGACAAACTGACCAGTAAATTCCAGATGGCGCTGGCCGACGCCCAATCGCTGGCCGTGGGCCGCGATCATCAATACATCGAACCGGCACATCTCATGCTCGCACTCCTGGATCAGGAAAGCGGCAGCGTGCGCCCGTTACTGGCCAAGGCCGGCGCCAATCTCAACCGGCTGCGCTCGCAGCTCGAAACCACGCTGGATCGTCAACCGCAAGTGCAGGGTGATACCGATGTACAAGTGTCCACCGATCTCAATCGCCTGCTCAATCAGACCGACAAGTTGGCGCAGAAGCGCAAGGACCAGTTCATCTCCAGCGAATTGTTTTTGCTGGCGGCTCTGGATGACAAGGGTGCGCTTGGCGAAGCATTGCGCGACGCAGGCGCCACAAAAGGGGTGATCGAGAAAGCCATCGAAGAGATGCGTGGCGGCCAGGCAGTGAACGATCCCGGTGCCGAGGATCAGCGTCAGGCATTGGAGAAATACACGATTGACCTTACGGTCCGCGCGGAATCCGGCAAGCTCGACCCGGTCATCGGACGCGACGATGAAATCCGTCGCACCATCCAGGTACTGCAACGGCGCACCAAGAATAATCCCGTGCTCATAGGTGAACCCGGCGTGGGCAAGACCGCCATCGTGGAAGGTTTAGCGCAACGCATCGTCAACGGCGAGGTGCCGGAAGGTTTGAAGAACAAGCGCGTGCTGACACTGGATATGGGTGCGCTCATCGCCGGTGCGAAATTCCGTGGTGAATTCGAAGAGCGCTTGAAAGCCGTGCTCAAGGACATCGGCAAGGAAGAAGGCCGCATCATTCTGTTCATTGACGAGATCCACATGGTGGTAGGCGCCGGCAAAGCCGAAGGTTCCATGGATGCGGGCAACATGCTCAAGCCCGCACTCGCGCGCGGCGAATTGCATTG
Organism: Gammaproteobacteria bacterium; assembly: GCA_050739295.1. Lineage (GTDB taxonomy): Bacteria > Pseudomonadota > Gammaproteobacteria > Natronospirales > REEB76 > REEB76. The sequence goes on along the minus strand of JBOIBC010000136.1, from coordinate 3,322 downwards.
CGTGGGTGCCACGACACTGGACGAATACCGCCAGTACATTGAGAAGGACGCGGCACTGGAACGCCGCTTCCAGAAAGTGTTGGTGGATGAACCGTCCGTGGAAGACACCATCGCCATCCTGCGCGGCTTGAAAGAACGCTACGAAGTCCACCACGGCGTGGAAATTACCGATCCCGCGATCGTGGCGGCGGCGACCTTGTCACACCGCTATATTTCTGATCGTCAGTTGCCGGACAAGGCCATTGACCTGATTGACGAGGCCGCTTCCCGCATTCGCATGGAGATTGATTCCAAGCCTGAAGCAATGGACAAGCTGGATCGCAAACTCATCCAGCTCAAGATCGAGCGCGAGGCGCTCAAGAAGGAAAAAGACGAAGCTTCGAAGAAACGCTTGGCGACGCTGGAAGCGGACATCAAGAAGCTGGAGCGGGAATACTCGGACCTGGACGAAATCTGGAAAGCCGAGAAAGCCTCGGTACAGGGTGCGGCACAAATCAAGGAATCCCTTGAGAAAGCGCGCACCGATCTGGAATCCGCGCGCCGCGCCGGCGATCTTGCGCGCATGTCGGAACTGCAATATGGCCGCATCCCGGAATTGGAAAAGAAACTTGCGCAGGCAACAGCCAGGGAAGACCAGCCTATGCAGCTTATGCGTAACAGGGTTACAGCGGAAGAAATCGCTGAGGTGGTATCGCGCTGGACCGGGATTCCCGTGTCCAAGATGCTGGAAGGCGAGAAGGAAAAGCTGCTGCGCATGGAAGATGTGCTCATGCAGCGCGTGATTGGTCAGGATGAAGCAGTGCGCGCCGTCGCCAACGCCATTCGCCGCTCGCGCGCCGGGTTGTCCGATCCCAATCGGCCCACGGGCTCGTTCCTGTTTCTGGGTCCAACCGGTGTCGGCAAGACCGAACTCACCAAAGCACTCGCCTGGTTCCTGTTCGACACTGAAGACGCCATGGTGCGCATCGATATGTCCGAGTTCATGGAGAAGCATTCCGTTGCACGCTTGATCGGCGCGCCGCCAGGCTATGTGGGCTACGAAGAAGGCGGCTATCTCACCGAAGCGGTGCGGCGCAAACCTTATTCCGTGATCCTGTTGGATGAGGTGGAGAAAGCCCACCCGGATGTGTTCAACGTGTTGTTGCAGGTGCTGGATGATGGCCGTCTCACCGATGGTCAGGGCCGCACCGTGAACTTCAAGAATACCGTAGTGGTAATGACTTCCAACCTGGGTTCACAGGTGATTCAGGAGATGTCCGGAGAGGAGAATTACCAGAAGATGAAAGACGCCGTGATGGAAATCGTGGCGCAGCATTTCCGGCCCGAGTTCATCAACCGCGTGGACGAAACCGTGGTGTTCCATCCACTCGGCAAGGACCAGATCCGCGCCATCGCCCACATCCAGGTGGGCCAGCTGCAAAAGCGACTGGCTGACCGCGACATCGGCCTGGAAGTCACCGATGCTGCACTCGACAAGCTCGGCCGCGCCGGTTATGACCCGGTGTACGGCGCCCGCCCGCTGAAACGCGCTATCCAACAACAGTTGGAAAATCCCCTGGCCCAGAAAATCCTGGCGGGCGAATTCGGCCCGGGTGACACAATCAGGGTGGATGCGCGCGATATCGGCTTCGAGTTTGGGAAGAAAAAAACGAAACACATCAAGACAGCGGATGCGTGATTCACATATTATTTGTTCTACTAACTAGAACCTATCTCAAAACGTTTAAGGATAAGTTAAGCCCATAATCGGGGGAGCGTAAATATGATCCTGGCTGCCGATATCCTGGTTGGGTTGGTTGCGCTTCTACACCTCTATTTCCTGGTGCTCGAGATGTTTCTGTGGGATAAACCGATTGGCCGCAAGACCTTTCATCTCACACCAGAATTTGCCAATGCCTCGAAGCCGCTGGCGGCGAACCAGGGTTTGTATAACGGTTTTCTCGCCGCCGGGCTGATATGGGGACTTGCAATCGGTGCTGCCGGCCGAGATATAAAACTCTTTTTCCTCTGTTGTGTCGTGGTTGCGGGTTTGTATGGCGCGTATAGCGTTGGGCGCAAGGCCCTGTACGTACAGGCGGTTCCCGCCATTGTTGCCCTGGGATTGCTTCTGGTTGCATAACAGCGGAACCGTTGACGAACATGAACGACATAAGTCCATAGTGCATGTCCATGAATAAGGCCGGTCTTTCGAAACTTGACCGCATTGTTGCAATCCTATTGGCGGTAATCTTTTTGGCCGCTGGTATCATCGGGGTTGTTGCTGGAGCGGTAAAAGATCAATGGATGCTGATGCTGGTGGGGCTGGCATCAATTTGGTGGAGCAGCGTGTGGATGCGGGTGGCATATCGTGGCCGACGGCTTGATTCCAGCGAACTTCTATGGCCGTTTAGACGATCCTGAATCGACTGTAAGTGGGATGCCGCAGTAACTGAATGGAACAGAGCCATATGACCTACGAACTTTATTATTGGCCGGGGATCCAGGGGCGTGGGGAATTCATTCGCCTGGCGCTGGAAGCTGCCAGGGTGCCCTACGTAGATATGGCGATAAGCAAAGGTGGAGCGGATGCCGCGATCCGAAAACTTCAGCGTGTGATCAACGCTACAAAAACACCGCATCCACCGTTCGCTGCACCGGTGCTGAAGGCCGGCGCCCTGCTGATCTCTCAGACTGCCAATATCCTCATGTATCTCGGTGCGCGGCACGGACTGGCGCCATCAAGTGAAGCCGGCCGCCTATGGACGAATCAACTGCAATTGACGATCGCTGACTGGATCGTGGAGATTCACGATACGCACCATCCACTGGGGCCGACGGAGTACTACCAGGACCAGAAGCAAGAAGCATTCAAGCGCACAGCTTCGTTCCTCCAGCACAGATTGCCGAAGTACATGGGCTATTTTGAAAGAGTGCTGAGGCAAAATCCGTCTGGCGACCAGTTCCTGGTGGGTTCCAAACTTACCTACGCGGATTTATCGTTGTTCCAGATCATCGAGGGGTTGCGTTACGCGTTTCCAAAGAACTTGTCACGCATCCAGCGTAAGTACCCAAATGTGATCGCCTTGCACGCTCGTGTGTTGGAGCGGCCGCATATCACTGCCTATCTCGCTTCCGGGCGGCGCATCCCTTTCAATGAAGACGGCCTGTTCCGCCATTATCCGGAATTGGATATCCCATGAGATTGGCTCGGGTGTTTCTGATAAGGGTAATCTCTGCCTAGGTTAAAGATGACCAATTTAGTGGAGACATTAAAGCAGGTGTAGTATCTCACAGGCCGGATAGCTGACGTAGAATTCTGATGGCATAGATAACAGTTTTGCTG
>JBOIBC010000135.1:0-4571 GCA_050739295.1 Gammaproteobacteria bacterium | reverse complement strand
CGGCGATCACGAATACACCTTGATACTGCCGGATATCATGAATGAGGGGCATGCCATTCTGGCTGCCAACAAGATACTGCGCGCGCTGGGTGCGCCCTTCGAAATCGGCGATCACGCGGTTTCCCTTGGCGCCAATATGGGCATCGCGCTGTTTCCCGACCATGCCGACACACCCGAAAAACTGCTGCAGCACGCGGAGTTGGCGCTCTCGGAAGCAGCGAACAGGGATCTTCCCTATCTGGTGTACTCGGACACGACGCCCGAGACACTTGCCGGCGACTGGGATCTGGAGAGCGAACTGGACACAGCGCTGGATAACGGGGAACTGGAAATCTATTACCAGGCGAAGATCAATCTGCGTGGCGGACTGTTGACCGGCGCGGAAGCATTGCTGCGCTGGCGCAGCCCAAAACGGGGCATCGTGCCGCCGAACGTGTTCATCCCCATCGCTACCCGCACCGGGCAGATTGGGGAACTCACATGGTCGGCCATTAACATGGCGCTGCAGCACGCGGCGGCCTGGCCCACGCGCTTCGGACCGCTGTCGCTGGCGGTCAATATCGCACCCTCGCTGCTGGAAGACGAAACCCTGGTGAGCCGCGTCGCGGACGCCATGGGTGTGTGGAGCGCCAAACCCAACCGTTTGATCCTGGAAATCACCGAGACCGCGGTGATGGGCAATCCGGAACTGAGTTTCGAGACCATCCGGGCGCTCAAGGATAAAGGTGTTTCCGTGTCCATTGACGATTTCGGCACCGGTTATTCGTCGCTGGCGAACTTCAAGAACATACCCGCTTCAGAGCTGAAGATTGACAAGAGTTTCGTGATGAACATGCTGGAAAGCAAGGCGGACGCCAACATCGTGCGCACCGTCATCGGACTGGCCCAGGCTTTCGACCTGCAGGTGGCGGCGGAAGGCGTGGAGAGCATGGAGATACTGCGCACGCTGGCGGCGCTGCAGTGCAACTATGCGCAGGGCTACTACATCAGCCAGCCGGTGCCCGCCGGCGCATTCACACAATTCATCAATGAGTACGTGCCGCCGACATTCTGATAGTCAGCTTATAACTTGATAGTGAAAGTATAATGAAGAAGGATGCCGGCAAACACCGCCGCGCCGAACCAGTTGTTGTTCATGAAGGCCTGGAAGCAGCGTTGCGGATTGCGGCGGCGGATCAGTACCTGCTCGTATACCGCGAACAACGCCGCAAACAGCAAGCCCACGTAATACACCGCACTCATATACGTCTGAAAGCCCACCAGCACCAGATCCGCCAGCAGCAACACTTGCAGAATGCCGACGATCACGCGGTCTAGATCGCCGAACAGTATCGCGGTGGATTTCACACCGATCCTGACATCGTCGGGCCGGTCCACCATGGCGTACAGGGTGTCGTACACCGTGGACCAGATGACATTGGCAATGAAGATGAGCCAGGCCACCGTGGGCACATGATCCGTCACTGCCGCGTAAGCCATGGGAATGCCCCAACCGAACGCCATGCCCAGATACGGCTGCGGCAGATACGTGTAACGCTTCATGAACGGATAGGTGAGCACCAATACGGCGCCGATGACCGCCAGCTCCAAGGTCAAACGGTTGAGCAACAGAACCAGCCCGAGTGCGATCAAACACAGAATTACGAACAGGATCATCGCTTCCCACACGCTCACCTCGCGGGTGGCGAGCGGCCGGTCACGGGTGCGGCGCACGCGCGGATCGAAATTACGGTCAGCGAAATCATTCATGATGCAACCGGCGGAGCGCATCACGAACACGCCAATCACGAAGATCGCGAACAGCTTGGGCGTGGGACGACCGTCACTCGCGAGCCACAAGGCCCACAGCGTAGGCCACAACAGCAGGAATGCGCCGATGGGACGGTGCAAGCGCATGAGCCGCAGATAGGCCCAAGCGCGTCGCGCCGCGAACGGCAGCCAACTGCGGATTGCCCGGCTGTATCGCAGTTTTCGCCACAATGGTCGCAAACGCGGGTCCATCAGCCTTCCATTTCGTCCAGAAAAACTTCGTAGATCAACAGTCGGCTGCCGCGTACGATCAACACCGAGCGCCGCGCCCACAAACACGCGGGCCTGTGCGGCACGCCTTTAAGCGCCGCACTATATAAAGCTTGCTCTGCGTCAAGCTGTGTCAATTCAATGAGGCTGCGTTGCGTATCCGTTTCAGCGAAAACCCGGTCCCCGAGTGCTTGCGTACCCAGATCTTCCAGCCAGTGCCCGCCCTCTGCCACGCTCAGGGTGCGCGCATACACCCACGGCTCATTCCAACACAGATGCACTTCACGCAGGCGCGCGGCGGTTCCAGGGAGCGTGTGCAGGAGAACCGCATCGTTTACATCCAGTCGCGTGACGCCTTCATGCAACACCTTCACATGAAAGGCATCACCGGCCGCGGCGCGCAGCTTCTGCGTAAACGATCCCGCATGCGCCAGCCACGGCCACAGTGCTTTCGGCCGCGCCTCAATCGGCCATGCAGCCAACGGCTTCCAGAGTTCCACATGCGTGTTGCCGGACTTCACAATGGATGTAGTTCGTGGTGCCTGCGGCATTTTAATTAGGCTTGCGCATAGCGACTGTTATCCCCTAGCCAGCGGCGAACGATAAGCGGCACCCGCTCAGAATAACGTTCCAGCAACAGCGCAGCCGCCTGCTGTACCCGCGGAATCAGCGCCGCATCCCGGGTGAGGTCGGCGATGCGCAGATTCAGTTCACCGGCCTGGCGCGTGCCCAGCAACTCGCCCGGGCCGCGTAGTTCCAGATCCCGGCGCGCGATCTCGAAACCGTCATTGGTCTCGCGCATCACTGCCAGCCGCGCCCGTGCCGCCGCCGACAGCGGCGCATGGTAGAGCATCACACAGCTCGACTCCACCGCGCCGCGGCCCACACGGCCACGCAACTGGTGCAATTGCGCCAGACCCAAACGCTCGGCATTCTCGATGATCATGAGGCTGGCATTGGCTACATCCACGCCGACCTCAATCACGGTGGTGGCCACCAGCAACTGGATGTCGCCGGACTGGAAATGCGCCATGGCGCGTTCCTTCAAACGCGACGCCATGCGGCCGTGTACCAAACCTATGCTCAGTTCCGGCAAGGCGGAGGTGAGCGCCGCGGCCGTGTCTTCCGCCGCCTGACATTGCAAGACTTCCGATTCTTCGATGAGCGGACACACCCAATACACCTGCCTGCCTTCCGCACAAGCATGCCGCACGCGCGTCACCACTTCGGCGCGACGTGATTCGGAAATGGCCGCGGTCTTCACCGGCATGCGTCCCGGCGGCAGTTCGTCAATGGATGACACATCCAGGTCTGCGTAGGCGGTCATGGCGAGCGTGCGCGGAATGGGTGTGGCTGTCATGATGAGCTGGTGCGGATACGTATTTTCCTGCGCACCTTTCTCGCGCAGCGCCAGACGCTGGTGCACACCGAAACGGTGCTGCTCGTCAATGATGACTAGCGCCAATTTTGCGAATACCACATCTTCCTGAAACAGCGCGTGTGTACCGATGACCAGCGGCGCGTGGCCGCTGCGGATCTGTTCCAGGGTTTCCCGCCGCTGCGCGGCCGGCAACCGGCCCGTGAGCCAGACAGGTTCCAGACCGAGCGGCGTAAACCAGTTCTTGAAATTTCGATAATGCTGCTCCGCCAGCAATTCCGTCGGCGCCATGAGCGCGGCCTGATAACCGGCGCCGATGCAGTTCAAAGCCGCCAAGGCCGCCACCACTGTCTTGCCGCAGCCCACATCACCCTGCACCAGCCGCATCATGGGATGCGGTTTCGCAAGATCGTGCAGAATTTCCGCCGCCACCCGTTGCTGCGCGCCGGTCAAATGGAACGGCAGCGAAGCATGGAGCTTCCGCGCCAATTCACTATTGCCGGCAATCACCGGCGCGCGGCTGTGGTCGGCTTGCTGGCGCAACTGGCGCAAGCTGAGATGGTGCGCCAGCAGCTCCTCGAAGGCCAGACGCTGTTGCGCCGGATGGCTGCCGTCCATGAGCGCTTCCACTGGCGCATCCGTGGGCGGACGATGTACATAGCGCACCGCTTCGATCAACCCCGGCATGTGCATCGGCTTCAGCAACTCCGGCGGCAGCAGTTCCGGCAACAAGGCATTGTCCGTGTTGAGCATCTGCAATGCCTGGGTCGTCAGCGCCCGCAATTTCAACTGGGCGATGCCTTCGGTGGCGGGATAAATGGGTGTGAGCGCGGTTGCATCCTGTACCGGCGCGGCGTCTTTCAATATCCGGTATTCCGGATGGATCATTTCCAGTCCCACCGCGCCGGAGCGCACCTCGCCGTAACAGCGCAGTCGCGCACCGCGCGTCAATGCCTCAGCCTGCGACAAATTGAAATGGAAAAACCGTAATGTCAGCCCGCCGGTGCCGTCGCTGATGCGCGTGAGCAGCATGCGCTTTCTGCGGATGACGGTCTCGGTGAGTTCCACCACGCCTTCCACCGCCGCCGGCATTCCGTTACGCAGCGCGCCGATGGGCGTGACCTTGGTCCGGTCCTCATAGCGCATCGGCAAATGGAACAACAGATCGGTGACG
>JBOIBC010000134.1:0-4606 GCA_050739295.1 Gammaproteobacteria bacterium | reverse complement strand
GGCGAACAACGCCGACGTAAAACCGGGCGATCTGCTAGTGACTTCCGGTCTCGACGGCCGTTATCCGACCGGGTTCCCGGTGGCTGTGATTACCCAGGTACGGCGCGATCCGGCAGAACCCTTCGCCGCGGTCACGGCACAGCCGGTGGCGGATATGGATCATGGCCACGACGTGTTGCTGTATTTCCCGGCTGTGACACCACCCTCGGTGCCGAAACCGGAGACGCGCACCACGAAAAAGCCAGCCAGGGAAAAACCATCCAAAAAGAAACCACGATGAGCACTGTCGTCAGACGCCGCGCCAACTGGATCATCATTGTCACCTATGTGGTAGCACTGTTGCTCACCATCTGGCCGCTGCCCGATTGGGCCGAACCGTTCCGTCCGGCCTGGGTAGTGCTGGTCACCGTGTACTGGTGCCTGTTCCTGCCGCATCGTGTGGGATTGCTCGTCGCATTCGTGTTGGGCATCCTGGTGGACACACTCACTGGTTCACTTTTGGGCGAACACGCTCTGGCGCTGCTAATGGTGGCCTGGGTCACGCTCAAAATGTACATGCAGGTCCGCGTGTACCACTGGTGGCAACAAGCCATCGTGATATGCATCCTGATGTTACTGTACACATTTGTGTTGTTCTGGGTGGACGGCATACAGGGATATCCCCAAGAACCCATGCTGCGCTGGATGCCGGTGCTCATTACCACCCTGTTGTGGCCCTGGTGCATGCAGCTTATGAACTTCCTGCAGCAGCGCTATCAAGTCAGTTGACGCTCAACCAGGTCGCGCATATCTAAAGCCATGGCACGCATACGCATCCGCAACGAATGGCTGGAACGCCACCAATTCACTGTGCGCATTGTCACCGTTGGCATCATTGGCCTGGTGCTGTTGCTGACGGTGGTTGCAAGGTTGTTTTATCTCCAGATCATCGGCCACGAACATTATGTAGCCCTGGCCGAGGGCAACCGTCTGCGCAATGAGCCGGTGACGCCTCCGCGCGGACTCATCTATGATCGCAACGGTGTCTTGTTGGCGGAAAACCGGCCGAGCTATGAACTCGACATCATCCCCGAGCAGGTGTCTGATCTCAAAGCCACGATCACCGCGCTCGGCAAGGTCGTGGAAATCCGTCCCCAAGATCTGAAACAGTTCTACAATCTGCTCAAGACCAAGCGCCCGTTCCAGCCGCTGCCGATACGCAGCAATCTGTCCGAGATCGAGGTGGCACGTTTCGCGGTGGATCGCCAGAACTTCCCCGGCGTGGACATCCGCGCCACACTCATGCGGTATTACCCGCTGGACCAGGCAGCGGCACACGTGGTGGGCTATACCGGCATTATCAGCGCGGACGAAATGGCCAGCCTTGATCCCGAGCAGTACAACAACACGTCCCAAGTGGGGAAGATCGGTATTGAGGGCGCATATGAAAGCCTGCTGCACGGTTCCACCGGTGTGCGCCAGGTTGAAACCGATGCCGCGGGCCGCGCAGTGCGCATTGTGTCTTACACACCGCCAGTGCCGGGCAGCAATCTGTATCTCAGTCTGGACATGCGCTTGCAGGAAGTGGCGGAAAAGGCTCTGGGTGATTACAACGGCGCAGTGGTGGCGATTGACCCCCGCAACGGCGAGGTGCTGGCGCTTGTCAGCACACCTTCCTTCGATCCCAACTTGTTTGTAAACGGTATCAGTCCTGAAGAATTCGCAAAACTCAATTCAGGCCCCGATCAACCGCTCTTCAACCGTGCATTGCGTGGCCAGTACCCGCCCGGGTCCACCATCAAGCCATTCCTGGCCCTGGCGGCGCTCGATTATGGCGTGGTGAACCCGTTCAAGAACCTCATGTGCCCCGGGTATTTCTATCTTCCCAGCAATCCGAATCCCTACCGTGACTGGAAACGTGGCGGTCACGGTGAAATTGATCTGCCCAACGCCATCACCCAGTCCTGTGATGTGTATTTCTACACCGTGGCCATGAAGCTCGGCATTGACCGCATCGACGCTTACCTGACCACGCAACTGGGTTTCGGTGAACCCAGCGGCATTGATCTCATGGGTGAGCGTAACGGCATAGTGCCCTCGCCGGCCTGGAAGCGCAAGACGCTGCATCAGCCCTGGTATCTCGGCGACCTGGTGATTGTCGGCATCGGCCAAGGCTACCTGCTGGTGACGCCGCTGCAACTGGCCGACGGCGTTTCGGCCATCGCCATGCACGGTGAGCGTTTCGTCCCGCATCTATTGCATGCCATCGGCAATCCGCTCTCTGGTGTCATCAGCGATACCGCGTCCAAGACGCTGCCGCCGGTACAGGAGACCTATCCCAACGCCTGGAGCATCGTGGTTCAGGCTATGAAGAGCGTGGTAGCCACACAGGAAGGCACGGCGCATCGCATCGGCATCGGCGCCAAATACAGCATTGCCGGCAAAACCGGCACCGCGCAGGTGCACCGCAAGCGTCTGGGTGTGTTCGGCGAGGAAGACGAATCCGACATTCCCAAGCAGCTCCGTGACAACGCATTGTTCATCGCTTTCGCGCCGGTGCAGGATCCGAAAATTGCCGTGGCGGTGGTAGTGGAACACGGTGGCGGTGGCGCCTCCACGGCCGCGCCTATAGCGCGCCAGGTCATGGACGAGTATCTTTTGAACGAGACCGGCAGCCGCGTAAAACCGCCATGATGCTCAATGACTTCGCCTACTCCACATCCCGAGGCGAGCTCAGCTTCGGCGAACGGCTGTTGCACCGCCTGCATATGGACGGCCCGCTGCTACTCGCCATCGTGGTGCTGGCGATGACAGGCCTTGCGATTCTGTACGGCGCCAGCAACCAAGATACCGACATGGTGTATCGGCAGGCGATACGGCTGGCCGTATCGTTCGTGGTACTGCTGGCGGTGGCGCAGATCTCGCCGCAATTCCTGCGCTTGTGGTCGCCGTGGCTGTTCGCGCTGGGACTCCTGTTGCTGCTGTTCACACTGCATTCCGGCCATATCGGCCGCGGCGCACAACGCTGGCTGAGTTTCGGGGTGGTGCGTATCCAGCCCTCCGAGATCATGAAGATCGCCGTGCCCATGATGGTGGCCTGGTTTCTACACGAGAAACCGTTGCCGCCCAACTGGAAACAGTTATTTCCACTGGCGGCCATGATCTTCATTCCGGTGCTGCTGGTGGCTATAGAACCGGACTTGGGCACGGCGCTGCTCATCCTGAGCGCTGGCGCCTTCGGCGTATTCCTCGCCGGTTTGCGCAAACGTGTCATTCTGATTTTGGTGCTGCTGCTGGCCATCGTCACGCCTGTCCTCTGGCATTTCATGCATGGTTATCAGCGTGACCGGGTGCTGACATTCCTCAATCCGCAGCGTGATCCGCTGGGCGCGGGTTATCACATCATCCAGTCACAGATCGCCATTGGTTCGGGAGGCATGTTCGGCAAGGGCTGGCTACACGGCAGCCAGTCGCAACTGGATTTTCTGCCGGAGAGTTCCACGGATTTCATTTACGCGGTGCTGGGCGAGCAATTCGGCTTCATCGGCGCCATCGCGTTGCTCGCGTTGTACAGCTTCATCATCGGGCGTTCGTTGTTCATCGCGCTGCGCGCCCAGGATACCTACTCGCGCCTGCTGGCTGGCGCCCTCACCATGGCTCTGTTCACGTATGTATTCATCAACAGCGGCATGGTCTCGGGCATCTTGCCGGTGGTGGGCGTACCGCTGCCGCTGGTGAGTTACGGTGGCAGTTCCATGGTGACGCTCATGGCAGGCTTCGGTATGCTCATGAGCATCCATTCACACCGCAAGCTCCTGTCCACGTGATCGCATCCGCACGTACTGCATCCACTCGCATCCTCATCCTTGCAGCTTGTCTGTCAAGTGCCTGTTCCCATGTGGTCAAGCCCGTTCAAATCCGGCATGCTGCTCCGGCTGCGACACAACCGGCGCCAGCTGGTTACGCGGCGCGACCTGAAGTACAGCAATTCATCGCCAGATTGGTACATCAGGACGGCTTCGACAAAGCCTGGCTGGAAAAAGCCTTCGACTCCGCACATCGGCGCGACAGTATCCTTGCCGCCATCGCCAAACCCTATGAAGCCAAACCCTGGTATCAATACAAACCCCTGTTCGTCACCCCGGCACGCATCAACGCCGGTGCGGCGTTCTGGGATGCACACAGTGCGCTGCTCGACAAAGTACAACAACAATACGGGGTGTCGCCGGCCATTATCGTGGCCATCCTGGGTGTGGAAAGTTTCTACGGCCGGCAGAAAGGCGGCTATTCCGTGCTCGACGCCCTGACCACACTCAGTTTCGACTATCCGCCCCGCGCCAGTTTCTTCCAGGGTGAACTGGAACAGTATCTAGTGATGTGCCGTGAACACGCGTTTGATCCGCCGTCCCTGATGGGATCTTACGCCGGCGCCATGGGCGCGCCGCAGTTCATGCCCGACAGCTACCGGCAATACGCGGTGGTATTTGACGGCCAGGGTCAGCCGGACATCTGGAACAACTGGGCGGATATCATCGCGAGCGTCGCGCATTATTTCCAGCTCCACGGCTGGCAAGCCGACGGTCTGGTCGCCGTACCGGCGGCCCTGCCGTCCATTGTGGCGCAAGCG
>JBOIBC010000133.1:0-4639 GCA_050739295.1 Gammaproteobacteria bacterium | reverse complement strand
GATCTGGCGCGCACTCTCGGATTTCTGCACGCGCAGGATCGTTTTTTCCAGATGGACCTGATGCGCCGGCTGGCGGCCGGTGAGCTTGCGGCGCTGGTGGGGCCGGGGGCGGTGAAGTTTGACGAGCAGCATCGCCTGTTCCGGTTGCGTGCGGTGGCGCACGAGGTTCTGGTGCAAGCCACGCCGGAGCAGCGCGCGATGATCAGTGCCTACACCGACGGCGTAAACGCCGGTCTCAAGGCGCTCAAAACCCGGCCGTTCGAGTACGGCATCCTGAGGCAGCATCCCAAGCCTTGGGTTCCCGAAGATTCGGTACTGGTGATCTTCGCCATGTATTTCGATTTGCAGGACGCGCATGACCGGCGCGCATCGAATCTCGCACTGATGCGCGACACTTTGCCTGCGCCGTTGGTTGCATTCCTGAATGCCCAGGGCACCCAATGGGATGCGCCGATCATCGGCCAGTCCGTGGCGACGCCAGCCATTCCTACCGGCAATGTGATTGATTTACGCAACTGGCCCAAGGCGGATTTTGTGAACATCGGCCATCAGCCATTATCAGAACAGTATGTGACGGGCAGCAACAATTTTGCGGTGGACGCGGCTCACAGTGCCGATGGTCATGCCATCCTCGCCAATGACATGCACCTGGGCCTGTCAGTGCCGAACATCTGGTACCGCGCGCAATTCAATTATCCTGATCCTGGGCAGCCGAAACAGCGCATCACCGTCACGGGCGTGACGCTGCCGGGGCTGCCAGTCATGGTGGTGGGCAGCAACGGCCACGTGGCCTGGGGTTTCACCAACAGTTATGGCAACTGGGCGGCGCTGGTAATGCTGCACCCGAAGCCGGACGATCCGGAGTATTACCTGACGCCGACTGGATGGCGTGCGTTCACGCACTACCGGGAAATCATCCAGGTGGCGGGTCACAAGGATGTGGTGATGGATGTGCGCGAGACGATCTGGGGACCGGTGGAAGGCATGGACCATAGCGGCGTACTGCGCGCGGTGCACTGGATCGCCGACGATCCCGCCGCCACCAACGCGAATCTGGGCAACATGGCGACGGCGCAGAACATCCAGCAGGCGATGGCAGTGGCGAATTCTGCCGGCATCCCCGAGCAGAATTTTCTGGTGGCGGATGCCGCCGGTCATATCGCCTGGACCATCGCCGGGAAGATTCCCGTGCGCGCGGGCTATGATCCGGATTTTCCGGCGTATTGGGACAAGTCCGGCGTGGGCTGGTCTGGCTGGCTCGCGCCGGATCACTATCCGCGCATCGTTGATCCACCGGGCGGGCGCTTGTGGACCGCGAATGCACGCGTGGTGGATGGCGAGATGCTCAAGCAGATCGGTGACGGCGGTTACGATCTGGGCGCGCGTGCGCAACAAATCCGTGATGACTTGGCGTCCAAGGAGAAATTCGCGCCGGCTGACATGCTGGCCATCGAACTGGATGATCGTGCGGTGTTTCTGGGCCGCTGGCAGTCCCTGTTGTTGCGCTTGTTGAGTACCGAAAACGTCAAGGATCATCCACGACGCGCGCAGTTTCTGCACTACGTGGAGAACTGGGGCGGCGCGGCAAGCGTGGATTCCGTAGGCTACCGGCTGGTACGTGATTTCCGTACCCAGGTGGATGACATGGTATTCAGCGCACTCACCGCGCCATGCAAAAAGATTGATCCACAGTTTAGATATACGGTTCTTACTCAGCGCGAAGCTCCGTTGTGGGCCATGGTCGTGCAGCAGCCTGCGAATCTACTCGATCCACAATACAAAACCTGGGACGATTTAATGCTGGCTGCGGTGGATCAGATCATTAAAGACCTGTGGGTGCCGGGCACGGGTCTGGCAACACGCACCTGGGGCGAACGCAATACGGTGCGCATCCAGCAGCCCATGAGCCGTGGTGTGCCGTTCCTGAGTCATTGGCTGGACATGGCGCCGGTGCAGTTGCCAGGCGACAGCAATATGCCGCGGGTGCAGGGCGTGGACTTCGGTGCGTCGGAACGTATGGACGTGGAACCGGCGCATCAACAGAGCGGGATTTTCGAGATGCCCACCGGTCAAAGCGGTTATCCCTTCTCGCCGTATTACCGCAACAGCGAGCCGGCCTGGGAGCAGGGCGCTGCGACACCGTTTCTGCCGGGTCCAGCGCAACATACGTTGACGTTTCAACCAGCAGGTTGATGCAGTGCTTCGACCGGCCCGGTTCCCGCCGCAGCGGACGCCGAATCCGGATGTGGGCGATGTTCCAGCCAGTTGATGAGCGTTTCCCAATCCTGTACATCGCGCTGGGCGGTGCGGGCGTCCAGTTCATGGATGCTCACGCCTTGTTCGGACGCGCGCACGTAGTTCTGGGTGTCACGGAAACTCGTCACGAACGGAATGCCCAGACTTTGCAGGAAGCGCTGCAGTTTTTCATAGATGAGGGTGTTCTTCTTCACCCGATTGGCGATCACACCAACACGTTCGGCGCGCCGCTCGATGCGGCCCACCAGCAGCAAGTCGGCGATACAGCGGGACACGGCATGGATGTCTATGTCCGAGGGTAATACGGGAATCAAGATGGCATCGGCGCCGCGGGTTAGATCCTGCAGTCGTGATGGATCCAGGGCCGCGGGGGTGTCCACGATGACGCGTTCGATATCCGCCGGGATACGCAACTGGAAACTGCGGGTGACGCGCAGACTGCGCTCCGCACCCGCGATGCCAATAACGGTGGCACGGTTGTCGCCACGGTTCTTGAGCCAGCGCAAGCTGGAGGCTTGGGCGTCCGCATCCAGAAGCGCGGTGCGGTAGTCATGGGATGCATAATAGCCGGCAAGGTTGGTGGACAGCGTGGTCTTGCCGCAGCCACCTTTCGTATTGAGCACCACGATGCGCATCAATAACCGGCGGCCAGTGTCCGGCTGCACCACCTCTTCCGGTCGGGTTTCCGGCGCCTTGGCGGATTTGGGATGCCACAGATTCAGCATGATGTGCTGTATTGGGTACGGTTTTGATGAGGTATCGCGATCAACTGAAGTAATCCTTTCAATTTCCAGCTACCATCTTGAATATACATGATTTTAGCACCTGCGAGACATTGGTTCGGTAACCGCCACTGCGGCTTTCCCACGGGGCTTTTGTCCGCGTGATTTCGCAGCCCCCAGACCAGCGAAGCTCAGAGTCGTTCAGGATGAGATATATGCCACGCTATGGCGAGTGGCGGATAATTGAGTTGGCAAACGCAGGGTGTTGGTGATTACCGCATGAATGATCAGAGCACATCGCGGCCAAAGTTGGGATTGGTGCTGCCGGGTGGCGGTGCGCGCGCCGCGTACCAGGCCGGTGTGATCAAGGCCATCGCGGAATTGCTGCCGCCGGGTGCAGCCAATCCTTTCCCGATCATCTCCGGCACCTCCGCCGGCGCCATCAATGCTGCACTCATTGCTACCCGTGCCTTGCATTTTCGCCGCGGCGCCATGGAACTTGCTGCTGTGTGGGAGCATATCCACAGTGATCAGGTGTTTCGCACCGATACATTCACAATTTTCAAGAATCTCCTGTATTGGCTCATGGCATTGCTGCACGCGGGTTTCGCGCGCCGCAATGTCATTTCACTGTTGGATAACACGCCGCTCGGGTGTTTGTTGGAGCGTCACATCATCTTCGCGCGCCTGCAGGAGGCCATTGATGAAGGCGCCCTGGATGCCCTGTCCATCACCTGCTCAGGTTATACCTCGTCACGCGCTGTCTGCTTTTATCAGGGCAAACCGGGTGTGAAACCCTGGCACCGCACCCGTCGCCTGGGCCAGCCGGTGGAATTGCGCCTGGACCATGTCATGGCGTCACTCGCCCTGCCAGTGATTTTCCCGGCGGTGCGCCTGGGCCGGGAGTATTACGGTGACGGCTCCTTGCGGCAGACGGCGCCGCTGAGTCCGGTGGTGCACCTGGGTGCCGAGCGTATCCTCGTGATTGGCGTGCGTAACGAACAGGCCAACAAGTTGCCTGAAAAGAACGAGCAAGTTCCCTATCCTCCGCTGGGCCAGATCGCGGGCTCGCTTCTGGATGTGGTGTTCATGGACAGCATCTACGCTGATCTGGAACGCCTGCAACGCATCAACACGACGATGTCTCAATTAGCCGCGCTATCCGGCGAGCCACCACCACTCAAAGTGATTGACACCATGGTGATCGTGCCAAGTGAAGATATCCGCGAAATCGCACAACGCCACGTAAGCGAATTCCCGCGCAGTGTGCGCCTGTTGTTACGTACTTTCGGTGGCATGCACAGAAGCAGCAGCCAGCTGGTCAGTTATTTGCTGTTTGAAAACGGTTTTTGCAGGGAACTTGTCGAGTTGGGGAGAAAAGACGCACTGGCACAAGCAGAGAAATTGCTGGCGTTTATCGGTACGGAGCAAAACAGTAAAATTACCGAGTGATTTCTGGCGGATATTCAACTGCCAGGATTAGCATTATGGGCACCTCTAAAAATCAGAGATTTTGGTTTCTGGTTAGGCAGAAATGACCGAGGAACCGGAGTGTACACGCCAGTACATGAGGCTTCCGAGGTCATTTCTAACACCCCCAGAAAACAAAAGATCAATTTTTAGAGGCGCCCTTATTTCAATTCGTTGTGACGCACCAGTAC
>JBOIBC010000132.1:0-4660 GCA_050739295.1 Gammaproteobacteria bacterium | reverse complement strand
CGGCAGACCTCCATCAAGGCTTGCATATCGTCGAGTTGGATACCCGTATTCTGATTGGCGTTACTAAGCCAGTTCGAGTAATAGATGATTATGCTTCGACCGGTGAGCTGATGCATCTGCGCCAAATACTTCCGACGTACGGAATCCACATCGGGCGCGCCGCTAGCTGCGCGTGGAAGTGCCTGTATCTCTTGTAGTATTTCGCCCCAGCCGGGCATGTTTCTATTCGATGGTTACGCTGTTGATATCCGTGGCGTAATACGCACCATTAATTGGAGACGTGAATGGAAGCGATAAAATTGCTTGACCATAAATAGCGAATGCTTCGGCCACACCTGGGAGCTTCAACGCAGTAGCTACGAGTTTTTGCTGTTGGCCCTGTGGTGACAATGGCGCGCTGGAGTCATAATCTGTAGCTGGCCTTTTCATGCGTCAATCCTCTTCGTGCGAAGGCAAGGAGACATCCTAACGTTGAGCTGTCTCGGTCTCATGTAATGTGATGGTTAGCTATCTTAGCCGAAAATCTCATTGAATAAGGAGCCATTTGTCTTAATTCTGGACACTTGGCCCCAATTGTGTTTTACCTGCTGAGAATCACAAGATATAGGGCTTGAATTGTCTTGCTCTTCCAAGAAATGTGAAGCTATTCTCTACGATTAGCGGGGTATGGTGGGCCACAACAGAATCTAGGGCTTATAGAGTTGCTGCGTAAAGGGATTGGACTGCGTGTTCCAAATGGATGACTGGAACATCGGTTGACGGGACTGTGGTCCATGGATCGGGCGCGATGGGTGATGGGGGTGTCTGAAACCTGAGCGCCAGGAGTTCCCATACACCGGAGTGACATAGGACACTTGCTGCGTATAGTCAGGCGTGCTTTCTGCCTGTGGAGGCTGCGCTTCTTCTGAGGCCAGGAGCTGTCCGTATTCGAGTTGCGCCTGATCCTTGAGCACACTCTGGTACCACGTGTTGATGCTGGCTATCCAGGCTTGATCCTGGGCCAGCGCCTGTGGGTCAGGTTGCGGCAGCGCTGGCAGTGACATGATTGTCACATTCTGCTCAGGCTTGTTCGGGGCCTTGTCGCTGTAGTGCACTACGCCTTGGCTGTCCGTCCATTTATAGATCTGCGTACCGTCCGCCATCGCCACGCCGGAAAACAGAGTAGTGAGGCAGACGATCAGCAATGTGACGCTCTGTTTGTTCATGCTCCAGCCCATTTCCAGAAGGCCAGCATTCAGTATAGACCTGCCGGTATGGTTTTGATTCCCATGAAAAATAGTTAATCCGCGCGGTGGCCCGCGCCGCGCCTGGGGTTGTGGCGACTTCCGGCGCGAACTCAGCCCAGGACTTTCTCGCACCGGTACAGCCAGGCCACGAGCCAGCCAGCAGCAGGCCGATGACCAAGATGCTGACGACCGAGATCGCCGGGAATATGCCGCGAGGGCGTTATGGCAGCGAGGCGAGAAATGCTGCAAGTGCGTTGCGGAATTTTGTCGGCCGATCAAACATGTGCACATGTCGTCTATCCAGTGCACAGCGTTGGCCTGAGAGGTGCTCCTGCTGGCTACGCAGTCTATCCGCACGGCACACGGGGGAATGATTACTTCACGATATACAACACGTTATCAGGTGCAACCTCGGCGGTGCCGAACGTCAATGGTTTCCTTGCGAATGGCGCCCAGCCCGAACTCGTTATCGTGCACGACGAAAGCACTATGAATATCGTGGCCTGGATTCTGATGATCGTCATGCCTCTATTTGTCATCGGCATGCTGGTGTTTGCGTGGAGCAAGACGGCATCCACAAAATGATGTGGATGGGTAATGGTGAGCTGATATACACGGTGGCTTTCAGGCTGCGGCATTATGAGCGCCGAATTCAGGCAAATGAAATTCTGATAGTAAGGCTATGTGAATAGCGTCTTTGAGCATAAAATAGCCGCCTTTTCGATCGAACCCTGGTTCTGAGATGGATTACCCAAAACATTTCGATGTGATCGTGGTCGGCGGCGGCCATGCCGGCACCGAAGCGGCGCTGGCGGCCGCGCGCATGGGCTGCGCCACGTTGCTGCTCACCCATAACGTCGAAACCCTGGGGCAGATGAGCTGCAACCCGGCTATCGGCGGCATCGGCAAGGGCCATCTGGTCAAGGAGATTGACGCGCTGGGCGGTGCCATGGCGCGTGCCACGGACCGGGCCGGCATTCAGTTCCGTATTCTCAACGCCAGCAAGGGCCCGGCGGTGCGCGCCACCCGCGCTCAGGCAGATCGCATGCTATATAGAAAAGCCATCCGCAACCTGATCGAAAACCAGCCGAATCTGACACTCTTTCAACAGGCGGTGGACGATCTGGTGGTGGAGGGTGAGCGTATCACCGGCGTCGTCACCCAGATGGGCCTCAAGTTCTTCGCGCCCACAGTGGTGCTGACCGTCGGCACCTTTCTGGGTGGCCGCATCCACATTGGTCTTGAAAATCACGAAGGCGGCCGCGCCGGCGATCCACCCTCGAACCGCCTGGCCAAGCGCCTGCGCGAACTGCCATTCCGGGTCGGGCGCTTGAAGACTGGTACACCGCCGCGCATGGACGGCCGCAGCATTGACTACGCGCATCTGACACAGCAGTCCGGCGATGAACCCACGCCGGTGTTTTCCTTCATGGGCGCGCGCGAGGAACATCCGCGCCAGGTGGTCTGCCACATCACCCACACCAATGCCCGCACCCACGAGATCATCAAATCGGGTCTGGACCGTTCGCCCATGTACACCGGCGTCATCGAGGGCGTGGGTCCACGCTATTGCCCGTCGGTGGAAGACAAGGTCATGCGCTTCGCCGACAAGCAGAGCCACCAGATTTTCATCGAACCGGAAGGGCTCGACACCCACGAGGTTTATCCGAACGGCATTTCCACCAGTCTGCCGTTTGACGTGCAGTATGCGCTGGTGCGTTCCATCCAGGGTTTCGAGAACGCACACCTCACGCGGCCAGGCTACGCCATCGAATACGACTATTTCGATCCGCGCGATCTCAAATACACGCTGGAAACCAAATATATCAGTGGCCTGTATTTTGCCGGTCAGATCAACGGCACCACCGGCTACGAGGAAGCCGCGGCCCAGGGCTTGCTGGCCGGCTTGAACGCCGCGCTCCAGGTAAAGCAGCAGGAGCCTTGGTGGCCGGGACGTGAACAGGCCTATCTCGGCGTGCTGGTGGACGATCTCATCACCCGCGGCGCGCCGGAACCGTATCGCATGTTCACCAGCCACGCCGAACACCGCTTGATGCTGCGCGAGGATAACGCAGACCTGCGTCTCACTGAGACCGGCCGCAAACTCGGTCTGGTAGATGACGCGCGCTGGGAAAAGTTCTCGGAGAAGCGCGCAGCCATCGAACACGAAACCGCGCGTCTGCAGAATATTCTGGTGCGTCCAAACAATCTGCCTGAATACCAAGCTGTGGAATTATTGGGCGCACCGCTGGCGAAAGAAATCCGTGCGCTGGATTTGCTGCGCCGTCCGGAGGTGAATTATCAAAAACTGGTCTCGCTGGATTGTGTGGGTAATACGAATGTTGCACCGGAAGTGGCAGAGCAGGTGGAAATCCAAGTCCGCTACGCTGGTTATATCGAGCGCCAGCAAGTGGAAGTAGAACGTGCCAGACGTCAGGAAGAAACACGGCTGCCGATTGAGTTTGATTTCAACACCGTGCATGGGCTGTCGAATGAAGTACGCCAGAAGCTCTCTCAAGTGCAGCCGCAGACACTCGGCCAGGCCGCGCGCATCCCGGGTATTACGCCGGCTGCCATTTCACTGCTGCTGGTTCACTTGAAAAAACACAGTACAAAACTGCGCAAGAGTGCCTAGAGTGAAGCTCATTGATCGCGCCCTGATCGCGCAACTGCACGAAAAAGCGCTGGCCGCATCGCGGCTGCGTACCCATCACAACCTGCATCCTGCTCACGATGACCCAATCCAGCGCATGTGTATGGCCATGGAGCCGGGTACCTATATCCGTCCGCACCGGCATCCCGATAAATGGGAGCTGTTGCTGATCGTCAGCGGCGAGATGCTGGTGCTGACTTTCGATGACGCCGGTACGGTGCTGACACGCATGCTGCTGTCCGCCGGCGGCTACACCTATGGCGTGGAGAACCCTCCCGGCACCTGGCACGCAGTGGTCACGCTCGCGCCTTCGACGGTGGTATTTGAATGCAAGGCCGGACCCTATCGACCCGTGCCGGAACAGAATTTCGCGCCCTGGGCGCCGCCGGAAGGCCATGCGCGCGCGGCCGAGTTTGAACGCTGGTACAAAACCGCGCAACCCGGCGATCAAGCCCCGGCATTTTCCGCGTGACGACGGCGAAAAAATCGTGCACCCGTTGTCCCTGGCCGTCGCTGGAAACGGATGCGCTGTATAGCGACTATCACGACAAAGAGTGGGGCGTACCGGTGCACGATGAAAGACGCTGGTTCGAGTTCCTGATTCTGGAAGGTGCGCAGGCGGGTTTGAGCTGGGCCACGATTTTGCACAAGCGCGTCAATTACCGGAAAGCGTTTGCCGGATTCGATCCCAGAAAAGTGGTGCGCTTCACCGCACGCGACGTAGCGCGGCTGTTGAAGGACACCGGCATCGTGCGCAACCGTCTGAAGATCAATGCCGCCA
>JBOIBC010000131.1:0-4664 GCA_050739295.1 Gammaproteobacteria bacterium | reverse complement strand
AGCGAGTGTCCAGGGACTGCCAGCGAAACCGATGAGCGGCACGCGGCCGTCCAGCTCGTTACGGATAAGACGCACCGCGTCCATGACATAGCGCATGTCTGTTTCTGGATCGGGTACACCCAGTTTGTCCACCGTGACGCGGTCGTGCACCGGCCGTTCGAAGCTCGGACCTTCGCCTTCCACAAAATGCAGACCCAGACCCATGGCGGCAGGGATGGTGAGGATGTCGGAGAAGAGTATCGCGGCATCCAGCGGGAAGCGCCGCACGGGTTGGAGCGTGACTTCACAGGCCAGCTCCGGTGTGCTCATGAGCGTAATGAAATTGCCGGCGCGGGTACGGATCTCACGGTATTCCGGCAGATAGCGGCCAGCCTGACGCATGATCCACACCGGCGTGCGTGGCGTGGACTCACGCAGCAGCGCACGCAGCAGTAGGTCGTTTTTTAGCGGCGTAGAACTCACTTGGGGAAAATAGCCGCGATGCTGTGCTGGATTTCTTCAGCAGCGGCGCGTGGATCCGGCGCTTTGCGGATCGGACGCCCCACCACGATGTAATCGGCGCCGTTGTTGAACGCTTGTTCCACAGTCACCGCGCGTTTCTGGTCGTCGTCCGGACGATTTTCCACCGGGCGGATGCCGGGCGTCACTATCAGCAGACGGTGGTCAATGAAAGCGCGTAGGCGAGCCGCTTCCATGCCGGAAGACACCACGCCGTCACAGCCGGCTTCCAGGGCCCGGCGCGCCCGAGACAGCACCAGTTGCTCCACGTCGCAGTGAAAACCCAGATCATCCAGATCGCCACGATCCAGGCTGGTGAGCACCGTGACCGCGAGCACCTTGATATCACCCTTCACTTCGGCAGCGGCTTGCATGATGGATTGGTTGCCATGCACCGTGCAGAACGTCGCGCCGCGATGCGCCAACTGGCGCACCGCCGCCTGTACCGTAGCGGGGATGTCGAAGAACTTGAGGTCCACGAATATTTTCTTTTGCTGAGCCACCAGCCAGTCCAGCAGCTCGAAATAACCGCCGGCCATGAAAAGCTCCAGGCCGATCTTGTAGAACTGCACCGCGTCGTCCAGTTGCGTCACCAGTTGGCGTGCACTGTCAGCGTCGGGGACGTCCAAGGCGAAGATCAGGCGCTCGCGGCTGGGGACGGCGTTTCTGGTGAGCATGCTGACTCGAATTGACGTTATGAAGAGCTTGATGATTCTATCACGGTGTTTCCAGCACTTCGGAGGTGGTGCCCAGGTCGCCGGTGAGGCGTTGGTATTCGCGCAAGGCATAGCGGTCGGTCATACCGGCGATGTAATCCGCTGCCACACGCGCCCGGTTTTGGGCTGCTGCTGTCCGGGCAGCGGCAGCAAAACTGTCCGGCATCTGCGCCGGATCATTGAAATAAACGGCGAATAATTCACGCACGATGTGCGCGGCTTTTGCAGTCGCACGCCGGATTTGCGGATGATGGTAGAACTTGGCGCGCAGGAATTTGGCCAAGGTCTGATTCTGCGCACCAGTGATTTCGCTGAATGAAATCAGCGGCGCGGAAAGTGCGCGTACCGCCTCGATGCTGTCCGGCGCCGCGGCAACGATATTTGCCTGGCTGTGTTCGATGAGATCGGTGATGAGCTGACTGATCATATGGCGAACCGTCTCGTGGATCAGGCGGCGGGTAGGCAGGCCTGGGTAACGCTGGTCCATTGCGGTGTAATGTCTGCGGAACAGTTCGATTTCCATGAGTTGTGTCACGCTGATGAGCCCGGCGCGCAAGCCGTCATCCACGTCGTGGTTGTTGTAAGCGATCTCGTCGGCGATGTTGGTGATCTGCGCTTCGAGACCGGGCTGGCGCCGCTCGATGAAGCGCTGCCCAAGTTCGCCGAGTTGACGGGCGTTGTTCAGGGAACAGTGTTTGAGGATGCCTTCGCGGGTCTCAAAGGTGAGATTCAAACCGGGAAAATCGGCATATTTTCCCTCCAGCCGATCCACCACCCGCAGGGTCTGGAGGTTGTGCTCAAAGCCGCCGTAGTCGCGCATGACTTCATTCAGGGCGTCCTGCCCGGCATGACCGAAGGGCGTGTGGCCGAGATCGTGGGCCAGGGCGATGGCTTCCGTCAGTGGCTCGTTGAGTTTGAGCGCCACCGCCACGCTGCGGGCGATCTGTGCCACTTCCAGGGAATGGGTGAGGCGCGTGCGGTACAGGTCGCCTTCGTCATATACAAACACCTGGGTCTTGTACATGAGACGACGGAAAGCGGTCGCATGAATGATGCGGTCGCGGTCACGCTGGTATTCGCTGCGATACGCCGGCGGCGGTTCGGGAAAACGCCGGCCGCGGGAACTGGCGTCGCGGGCGGCGTAGGGCGCAAGTGCGACAGAGTTGGTCACGCTAAATCGGCTTGCCAGCCAAAGTGTCACCCAGCAACTGAGGATCAAAGTCGTCGCTGATTACGGCGTGGCCGATGCCTCTGGGCAGCACCAGCCGCAGCCGGTCTTTACGCACTTTCTTGTCACGCCGCATGGGCGTGAGCAGCTGCATCGGGGTGAGCGCAGCGGGTGGTTTGTTCGGCAGTCCGGCGCGCTCCAGCAACCGGCAGATGCGGCGGTACTCGGCGGGCTTGAGCCAATCCATGCGCACCGACATGTTGGCCGCCAGGGCAATGCCGGCGGCTACCGCTTCGCCGTGCAACCACTCGCCATAGCCCAGAGCGGTCTCGATGGCGTGTCCGAAGGTATGGCCCAGATTGAGCAGCGCACGCCTGCCCTGTTCATGCTCGTCTTCGGCCACGATGGCGGCCTTGAGTTCACACGCACGCAGGATGGCGTGCTGGCAGGCCTCGGTATCGAGGTCCAGCAGCGCTTGTATGTGCGCTTCCAGCCACAAGAAGAAATCCATGTCACTGATGAGTGCGCATTTGATGACTTCCGCCAGACCGGCACTCAGTTCGCGCGCAGGCAGCGTCTTGAGCGTGTCGGTATCAGCAATCACGGCGAGGGGCTGGTGGAAGGTGCCGATCATGTTCTTGCCGTAATGGTGGTTGATGCCGGTCTTGCCGCCCACCGAGGAATCCACCTGCGCCAGCAGGGTTGTCGGCGCCTGAATGTAACCGATGCCGCGCTGATAACAGGCGGCCGCGAAACCTGTGAGATCGCCCACCACACCGCCGCCCAGGGCGATGAGCATTGCATCGCGGTTCAAGTGATGCTTGAAGAGGTGTCGGAAGATGAGGTCCAGTGTGCGCCAGTTTTTGTGGGCTTCGCCATGCGGCAGGGTCAGATGTTGTGGTGCATATGCCGCAAGGGTACGGCCGAGTTTTTTCAGATACAAAGGTGCGACGTTGTCGTCCGTGACGATGCACAACGCGCCTTTGCGCAGTGAACCAGAAAATAGTTCGGCGCGTCCCAGCAAGCCCCGCCGGATGTGGATGGGATAACTTCGAGGTCCGAGTTGAACGGTCAGCGTGGCCATGTCACGGCTTTTCCCTGCTCAGCAGACGTTCCTCATGATCGCAGCGGCTTTATTGAGCTCACGCAGGATTTGCTGCGCCAACAGCCGTACTCTTCCACGGTCGGTGATGACGGTGAGCTGCGCGATGTTTTCGTAAAGCGGTTCACGGGCCGCGAACAATTCCCGCAACCGGTCTTCACGATTCGATTCGGCGAGCAGCGGGCGGCGCAGAGTATGCCCGGTGCGATCCGCCTGAGCGTTGACGGAAGCCTTGAGGTAAATCACGAAACCGCGGTTCTGCAAACAGTCGCGATTCGCCGAGTCCAGCACTGCACCACCGCCGGTGGCCAATACGATGTTGTCGCGTCGTGTGAGTTCCTCGATGACCTGCCGTTCGCGGCGGCGGAAGCCCGCCTCGCCTTCCTTGTCGAATATCAGCGCGATGTCGGCGCCGGTGCGGTGTTCGATTTCCTGGTCGGTGTCAAAAAACTCGCACGCCAGCAGGCGCGCAAGTTCACGTCCGATGGCTGTCTTTCCCGCCCCCATAGGGCCGATGAGGAACAGTCGGCTTGTGGCAGCGCTGGGACCATCGTGTGTCAAACAGGCCAATGTTCCCTATGGGACTGTGACGGGTAAGCTGAATGATACGAGACCACTCGGTGATGTCGCTGTGATATAAAAACTACCTGCTGTGGCTCCGCTAGGGACAGTTACTTCTAAACCATATCCAGCCAAACCCGGTGGTGAATTGGCACAAGTAATGCTCGCCTCTTTTCCTCCATTCGCGAGTGATGCGGATGTGCCATTGTTCACTAACGCATACGTTGTACCTGAGGATGGTACATTGCCATTCAAATCAGTTGCCGCATATATGACAGTGGTGTTTGCGGCCTGGTGGGTTCCGGAAACAATACCGGGAAACAAGACTTCGGATGTGGCCATTACCAAGCAGAGTTGCTCACCTACCGCGACACTACTTACACTTGCGCATGTCACGGTACTATTGCCTACACATCCGCCACCGTGATACGTGCCATCTGGACCATTGCGGACCGTGTCATGATTGAAATCGAAGAACCAGTCACCTGCTTTATAAGTTCCTGATTCATCTTGATCCGTATATAACTCACCAATATCGTCGTATTTAGGACCGTAGTTTGCTGATGGGTAGCCACCTGGATAGAAATTATCGCCGGCTCCGCCGGGATACGTGCTGAAC